>DBGBEC010000072.1:0-5606 GCA_048477415.1 Candidatus Limivicinus sp.
CAGAGCCCCGGCGGCGGTCAGGCAGCCCTCCCCACTGGGGCCGGAGATAATATAGGCCTGGGCCCCGGGGCGGCCCCCGGAGCTGTATAAGTCGCTCATACTCTGCCTCCAGGGCGCGATAGCCCTATGCGTCGTCTATAATTTCAATACTATATTTTACATTTTTATTTCCGGATAGTCAACATTAACTTGTTCCGCGGGGCTGTTATCTCCATAACAGGGCATATGCGTCTGATAATGGCGGCCGCCGTTGCTTTTCGGGGCATTTTCTGCTAAAATGGGGACGTTATTGACATTATCGGCCAAATAATTTACAAATGCGGCCCGTCCCGCGGGGCGGGGCCGCGGGTCTGGATGGTGACGCTTATGAAGAAAAGCTGCCTTGCGGCGGCCTTAGCGCTGCTGCTCGCCGGCTGCGCCTATGGCGGCCAGGCGACAGAGGAGACGCCGGCCCTGCCCGACTATGAGGGCGGGCTCCTCATCTCGGAGCTGATGGCGAAAAACAGGGCCACAGTCCCAGCGCCGGACGGCAGGTTCCGGGACTGGGTAGAGCTGGAGAACCGCACTGAAGAGCCCATAGAGTTAGAGGGCTTCGGTCTTTCGGACGAGGCCGGAGAGATAAAATGGCGCTTTCCGGCCGGGAGCATAGAGCCCGGGGGCCTTATGCTGCTCTTCCTGGGCGGAGACGGGGAGACGGAGCCGGCTCTCTCCCTGTCCCAGGGGGAGAGCCTGTACCTCTTCGACGGGGCGGGCCGGGAGATAGACTCGGTCCTCTGCCAGACGGATGAAAAGGACCTGGCCCTGGCGAGAAACCCAGACGGGAGCTTTGAGCCCAGCGCCTGGCCCAGCCCGGGATATACGAACGACCGGGCCGGATACGAGGCCTTTGCCGCCGCTCACCCGGCCCCAGGCCCCCTCGTGATAGAGGAGATAGTGTCCGCCGGGGCCGAGGGCGGGCTGACATATCTGGACGAGGCCTGCGACTGGCTGGAGCTGAGGAACCTGTCCGACGGCGAAGTGGAGCTGTCGGAGTTCTATCTTTCAGACCAGGGGGAGGACTATATGCTCTGGCAGCTTCCCCAGGGGCGGCTGGCCCCGGGAGAGAGCCTTATAATATTCTGCCAGGAGGATGAGCCCTCCTCCCGGGAAGCGCCCTTCAACACGGGCTTTTCCCTGAGCGCCCTCAGAGACTGCCTGTATCTTAGCCGGGGCACGGAGCTTGTGGACTATGTGTCTGTCCACGACCTGTCCCTTGGCGGGAGCCTGGGCCGGGAAGAGGACCGGGGCGGCTTTTTCTACTATGAGAGCCCCAGCCCGGGGGAGCCCAACCAGGGCGGGATGAGGGCCGTGTCCGCCATGCCCCAGTCTCTCAGCCCGGACGGGGTCTTTGACGGGGCAGACCGGGTGTTGGCGGAGCTCTCCGCCCCGGGGGAGATATATTATACCACCGACGGCAGCCTCCCCAATACGGATTCTCCCCGCTACACCGGGCCCATAGAGCTCGGCTCCACCACCATCATACGGGCCGCCGCCCTTGAGGAGGGCTGTCTTATGAGCAGGACGGCCACCTTCAGCTATTTTATAGACGAGGGGCACAGCCTGCCCGTACTCAGCCTTGTGGTGGACGACAGGCAGGGCTTCGACAGCATGTACAGCCTGGGCCGGAAGGGCCTGGACATCCCGGCAAACCTGGCCCTTTACGACGGGGAGACCGGCTTCAACCGGGCCTGCGATGTGAGCATGAAGGGCTGGACCAGCCTGAGCCTGCCGAAAAAGAGCATGGGCGTGTCCTTCAAGGGCCGCTACGGCGGGCCCCTCGACTGCGATGTGTTTGGAAACGGCATTGAGGAATACAGCTCGCTGTCCATAAGAGGGGGCCAGGACTACACCTTTTCCATCTTCAGGAACGAGCTGTTTCAGGAGCTGTGCCTGCAAATGTCCGACAAGGCCCTGACCCAGGAGAGCAAGTTCTGCGCCCTGTATATAAACGGGGAATACTGGGGGCTCTACTGCCTGAAGGAGGACTTCTCCCGCCAGTATTACGCTTCCCACGCGGGAGTGAGCCCGGAAAGCGTCACCATGCTGCGCACCCCCGCCGCCATGAACACCGACTTTTTCACGGACGTGGTCCAATACTGCTGGAACAACAGCCTTGTCCCTGAGGAGAATTACCAGCACATATCCGAGCAGATAGATATTGACAGTTTTATAGATTGGTTTATAATAGAGGGCTATTCCGCCAACACGGATCTCCAGGGCAACGTGCGTCTTTTCCGCTCCACTGAGAACGGGAACAAATGGGCCTTCGCCCTTTATGACCTGGACTGGGCCTTTCATTACAGCGGCAGCGACTATACCGTCATCATGGAGGAAGTGGGCAACGCCGGAAACCAGCTCCCGCCTCTGGCCCAGCGGCTCGCGGCGAACCCTGAGTTTCGCGACAGGCTTCTGCGCCGCTTCGCCGAGCTGAACGCCACGGTGCTCTCCAACGAGAACGTCCTTGCAGAGATCGACCGGCTCCAGGCCCTTATAGAGGACGAGGTGCCCCGGGACAGGGAGCGCTGGGGCCTGAGCACAGAGTCCTGGTATGTGTGGGTGGATCGGCTGAGAAGCTTTGTCACAGACAACGACTGGGATCAGCATAATATCGACCAGCTCTGCCGGCTGCTGCATGTGAGCGCCCAGGAGCGGGAGGAATACTTCGGGAAAGCGGCTTGAACACTATGCGCACAAAGGACATGACAGGGGGAAACCCTCTGAAACTTATAATAGGCTTTGCCATGCCCCTTATGCTTGGGAATATCTTCCAGCAGCTCTATACCGTGGTAGACACCGCGGTGGTGGGCAAGGCCCTGGGGGTGGACGCCCTGGCCGCCCTGGGGGCGGTGGACTGGCTCAACTGGATGATGCTGGGCATCATGCAGGGCGTCACCCAGGGCTTCGCCATACTGATGGCCCGCCAGTTCGGGGCCAGGGACTATGAGCAGCTTCGCCGCTCGGTGGGCTGTTCGGCACTGCTGGCGGCGGCGGGGGCCGTTTTGCTGCTGGCCCTGGGCCAGTGGCTGGCAGAGCCCATGCTGCTCCTGCTGAGAACGCCGGAGGAGATACTGCCCATGTCCCTTTTGTATCTGCGGCTCATGTTCGGCGGCATCCCCATCGTAATGGCCTATAACCTCTTCTCCTCCATCCTTCGGGCTATGGGCGATGGGAAGACCCCACTTGTGGCCATGATAGCCGCAGCCTTCACCAACATCGGGCTCGACCTGCTTTTCGTGCTGGTGTTCGACTGGGGCATAGCGGGAGCGGCGGTGGCCACGCTTATCGCCCAGGTCCTGTCGGGGCTGATGTGCCTGGGGCAGATCAGGAAGCTGGAGATACTGCGTCTCACAAGGGCGGATCTCGGGCTTCGGGGAAGGGCCCTCAGGCTCCTGGGCCTGAGCACGCCCATGGCCCTGCAAAACGCGGTCATCGCCATAGGCGGCATGATAATCCAACTGGTGGTGAACGGCTTCGGCGTGCTGTTTATTGCGGGCTTCACCGCCTCGAACAAGCTCTACGGCGTTTTGGAGATCGCGGCCACCTCCTATGGCTATGCCCTGATAACCTACACGGGGCAGAATCTGGGCGCCGGGAAGCTGGACAGGATACGCCGGGGCATGAGGGCAGCGGCGGCGGTGGCGGTGGCCACCTCTCTGCTCATAGGGGGACTGATGCTGCTCTTCGGCAAGGGCATTCTGGGTCTTTTCATCTCCGGTACGCCGGAGGAGGCGGCGGGGGCCATGGAGGTGGCCTATGAGTATCTGGCGGTGATGAGCGTATGCCTGCCGGTGCTGTATCTGCTGCACGCTTACCGCTCCGGGATACAGGGTCTGGGCAATACGGTCCTGCCCATGCTGTCGGGCATGGCGGAGTTTGTTATGCGCACCGGCATGGTCTTCATCCTCCCCGGGCTCATAGGCAGCCAGGGCGTATTTTATGCCGAGGTCTCGTCCTGGCTGGGGGCGGTGTTTATCCTTATCCCCGCCTACTACGCGGTATACCGCCGCCGGACCTCCATATTGTAAACGACAGAGAAAGAAGGTTTTTCCTATGGAATTGAGCGCAGCGGCCCAGTGGCTGAACAGCGCCTTCGCCGGCTATGACGAGGGGATACTCTCCGCCCTTCACAGCCTGAGCCAGGCTGCGGGAGGCGTTCTCACGCCGCTTATGAAGATCATCACCTTTTTAGGGGAAAAGGGCCTGCTGTTTTTCCTGCTGGCTCTGGGGCTCATGTGCTTTTCAAAGACGAGGAAGACCGGGCTCTGCCTTTTCGGGGCGGTATGCTGCGGGGCCCTTATCACCAACATCATCCTGAAAGACCTGGTGGCAAGGCCCAGGCCCTTTGAGAGCCAGGAGCTTTTCCGCCAGTGGTGGACGGCTGTGGGCGCTCCGGCAGAGGAGGGCTTTTCCTTCCCCTCCGGCCATGTGACGGCGGCAGCCGCGGGGATGACGGCGCTCTGCCTGTGCCGGGGCCGGAAAATGCTCGCCCTCGGCGTGCCGGTGGTGCTGCTGATGGGCATATCCAGGAGCTATCTCATGGCCCACTATCCATCCGACGTGCTTTTCGCCATGGCTGTCGGCCTTTTCTCCGGCTTCGCCGCCTGGCTCATCGCCGGGCTCATATACCGCTTTCTCCAGGACCGGCGGGACAGGCTGCCCTTTTTCGCCTTTCTGCTGGATATGGAGCTGAGCCTGCCCAGGCCGGGCCCCCGATATAAGGGCCGCCACGAGCGCTGAGGCGAAATATCGGTTATTTTGGGAAATTACTCTTGATTAAATGGCCGGAATATGGTAGATTTACAACGCTGCGTTTTTTATCCTTAAAGAGGCTAAGCGACGCAATGAGTATTTTGCCTTATTTTGGGGCAGACTTTTCATAAAACGGCCTGGGGCCGTATCATTAGGAGGAATAATCATGAATAAAGCAGAACTTGTTACCGCTGTGGCGGAGAAGACCGGCCTCTCCAAAAAGGACAGCGAGAAGGCCATAAACGCGGCTTTTGATACCGTTACCGAGACCCTGGTCGCCGGGGACAAGGTGCAGCTCGTTGGCTTCGGCGCTTTCGAGGTGAAAGAGCGCAACGCCCGCGTGGGCCGCAACCCCAAGACCAAGGAAGAGATACAGATCCCCGCCTCCCGCGTGGCTGTCTTCAAAGTGGGCAAGGCCCTTAAGGACGCCGTAGCGAAGTAAGCGTCAGGAACGATATACGCCGTCAGGCGGCAAATGCCGTCTGACGGCTGTCAAAAAACTATAGGCAAGAGTGAGCTAAGCAGCAAAGAGGGGGAGCACGAGGGGGCCGCAGGCCCCTTGCTCGCCTTGCCGCGGATAGCGTTTCCATGCCGCGTAAGCGGCCCGAAAACGCTGCGGCTGCGGAAATTGCGTGTCGTCTTCATCTGCCGCAGGCAGCGGCGACCCGCAATTCTCGTGTTCCAATCCCCGCCAGCAATAAGCCTGATCGATCGTTACCAATGCCAAATCAAAGCCCAGCGAAGCGGGTTTGATTTGGAGAAGGAAGAGGAAGCCTACGGATATGGAGCTTGGGGCAACGCCACAAGCGGAATGCAGT
>DBGBEC010000073.1:0-2029 GCA_048477415.1 Candidatus Limivicinus sp.
CTCTTTGGCTCCCCCTTTCCCCCCTTCCCGCCCGCAGGCGATCCCCGCCGCAGCGGATTTTCTTTTTGTTACTTTTTCTTTTGGAGGTGTGCGTATGGCTATGGATCAGCAGGCCGCTATGGAGCGGCTGCGGGAATTGTACCTGGAAAAGAACGAGCATTTGGCGAAGTTCCTGGAGCCGGTCACTCCCTTTGAATTTTACCGGGAGATCTTTCCGGTAGGCAGTTTTGAGCGGAAAGGCCATTTTGAGGACGCGAAGGGCAATGGGATCGCGGTGACGGTGCCGAAAGGTGAGGTTGACAAGGCTACTGGTATTGCCCTGCAGATTGAGGGGGACGGTAAAGCGAAACGCTGTACCATTACTGACGAGCTGGACGAGCTGCGGGAGCTGCAAGACACCGATTTCACGATTATGTCCCCTATCTCCTATTTTGGACGGCGGCGGTGCGGCAAAAATGCCCGGTATCTCTATGCCCTGGTCTTTGACTTGGATGGGGTGGGTATGCCCCAGCTCCGGGACACGCTGCACCAGATGAACAAGGATATTCTGCCCCAGGCAACCTTTGTTGTAAACAGCGGGACAGGGCTTCACCTGTATTATGTGCTGAAAGAGCCGGTGCCTATGTACCCGTACAACCAGAAATGCTTGAAAGAGCTGAAATATTCCCTCACCCGGCAGATTTGGAATAAGTTTACCTCCACCATCAAGGAGCCGCAAATGCAGGGGATTTTGCAGGGCTTTCGGGTGGTCGGCTCTGGCTCGAAGCTGGGGCGTGAGTACCCTGTGAGGGCGTTCCGGCTCGGCGGGCCGGTGGAGCTGGCGCGGCTGCTTGATTATATCCCGGACAGCAACGGGGAACAGCAGCGGCTTGAGGGGCTTATGAGAAAGAGCCGACTGTCGCTGGCCGAGGCGAAAGAGAAGTACCCGGATTGGTATGAGCGGCGGATCATCAAGAAGGAGCGGCGGGGCCGCTGGACGGTCAAGCGTGACCTTTACGACTGGTGGCTGCACCGGATCGCCGATGAAATCCGGGTGGGCCATCGTTTCTATGGCATTATGACGCTGGCGATTTATGCGAAGAAATGCGGGATAGACGAGGACGAGCTGCGCCGGGACGCTTTCGCGTTGCTTCGGCCCTACGATGATATGAGCGTGGAGGATATAAACCGCTTTACAAAAGATGATGTGGTGTGCGCCCTTGAGATGTTCAACGAGGACTATGTGACATTCCCCAGGGACGATATAGCGAAGCTCTCCGGCCTGACTATGCCTGTCAATAAGCGGAACTGGCGCAAACAGCCAGTACATTTGCAGGGCGCGAGAGCAATCCAGGTGATTAACGATAAGGCCAATGGTACGAATTGGAGAGAAGGGAATGGGCGGCCAAAAGGCAGCGGAACGGCCCAGGCGCGGGTTTATGAATGGCGGCAGCAGCACCCGGAGGGACGCAAGGCCGACTGTCACCGGGAAACTGGCCTTGATCCGAAAACCGTCCGTAAGTGGTGGGATTGCCCGCCGCCAGCGGTGCGCTTTGAAAATGGGCATATAACGGTGCGGGTGTCCCCTTCCCAGGAGTTGAGCGATTGGCTCCTGGACGCGCTACACGATGGGGGCCAGGAATAAGGCCCAGAAAGGCCCCTGTTACGCTTTAGAAGCCGTTTTCAGCCCTCCGAGGGTAAAATACCGGCCCCCTCTCTACTGCGCCCGGAAAGCCGCATAAATCAAGGCTTTTTTGCCCTCTAAATGCGAACATACCAGGGTAGAAGTTTAAGGGCCAGTGCTTGGGTAAACGGCCAGGAATATATATTGACATTGTAAATAAAAAGTTATACAATGGATATAATAAGAGTGAAAGGAGTTGCTACCTATGGCAAATACAAATATTAACATTCGTATGGACGCAGACTTGAAGCGGCAGTTTGAGGCGTTCTGTGCTGATATGGGAATGACGATGACAACGGCGTTCAATGTTTTTGCGCGTAAGGCTGTGAGGGAGTATAGAATACCCTTTGAAATCAGCGGTGATGT
>DBGBEC010000074.1:0-7774 GCA_048477415.1 Candidatus Limivicinus sp.
TCCTGCCTCTCTGGCGGAGATATATCCGCCCTTATAAAGCCGCTCTATGTACGCCGCTCCCATCGGGTAGCCGCCGCAGAGCCCAGCTATAAGGGCGGAACAGCCCGCACCGGATACTCTGAAGAGCCTGGCCGCCGCCGGGGCAAGGAGCCGCCCTATCATCGCCGGAAAGCCCAGCGCGCTCAAAAGCCCGGACAGCACGAAAAATGGGAAAAGCGAGGGGATGATAAGCTCCGCGCAGAGCCTGAGCCCGCTGCGGCAGCAGCTGATGACCTGCTCCGAGGCCAGCAGCAGGCAGGCCATGGCGGAGAGGGCGGCCGTCACCGCGAGTTTGTTTTTCATGAACTTCACCTTACCTTCCGGCAAGCCATTGCTTGTCTATGTATCAAATTATGTCCCCGGGCATAGATTTATACGGACAGGAGGTGGCCGGAGTGAAAGGACTGAATAAGCTTGGCGGAGATCTGGCCGACAGGCTGGAACTGCCCCGTGAAGCGCTTTTGAACGCGGCGATGCTCACTGTCACAGACGGCAGACGGGCGCTGGTGGAAAACCACAGGGGCATATTGGAGTACAGCGGGGAGCGGGTGATAATAAGCACGGGCCGGGGCAAGCTCTGCCTTATGGGAAGCGGCCTGCGCCTTGCGGCCATGAGCGGCAGCCAGCTCCTTGTTGTGGGAAAAGTTCAGAGCGCGGAGTGGGAATAGTGTATGAACAGATTATTTGACCGGCTGAAGGGCCTGGTGAGGGCCGAGATATGCGGGGCCTTTCCGGAGGCGGTGCTCAATCTCTGCGCGGCACGGGGCCTTGTGCTTTGGGATATGGACTGCGCCGACGAGTACAGGGTGAGGGTGAGCCTCCACGAGCGCGAACTAAAGGAGCTGGAGGCTGCGGCGGAAAAATGCATGTGCCAGGTGCGTACCCTGAGCCTCAGGGGCGGCAGCCGGGACAGGAAGCTCATTAAAGGCCGGCTCTGGCTCATAGCCTTTGCCCTTTTGTGCGCCGGGCTTTTGTTCCTATCCTCCCTTTTCATATGGGAGATAGAGATAAGAGGCTGCGACAGCCTGAGCCGGGGCCGGGTCCTCCGGGCTCTGGAGGACTGCGGCGTGTCCGAGGGCAGCTTTTGGCCCTCTCTGTCGTCGGACCTGGTGCGGAGCCGCATGCTCATCGCCCTGCCGGAGCTCTCCTGGATGACGGTGAACGTAAGCGGCTCCAGAGCGGTGGTGCTGCTGATGGAGCGGACAGAAAAACCCGAGATATATATCGAGAGCGAGGCCACGGATATCGTGGCCAAAAGCGATGGCTTTGTGACCGACATGTCTGTCCTGAACGGAAAGCCCCTTGTACAGCCCGGCCAGGCCGTTATGGAGGGGGAGGTCCTTGTCACCGGCGTCATGGACAGCCTGAGCGGCCCGCCCCGCCTCATAAAGGCCAGAGCCTCGGTGGAGGCGGAGACCTGGCACGAGCTGACGGCTGCCTGCCCCCTGGAGAGCGGCGAAAAAACGGAGCTGAAAAAAAGAAAACTCCGCTTTGCCCTGAAAATCGGCAGAAACAGGATAAATTTTTATTTTTCCTCTGGAAAGGATATTGACGAGTGTGATAAACTTGTAGAAGAATATAAACTGGGTGTGAAGGGCCTTTTCGCGCTGCCCATCTCCCTGGTGAAGGAAGAGCTTTGCTATTGGCAGGGCGAGGCCCCGGCGAAGGCGGAGCAGGAGGCGATGAAGGAGCGGCTGTATAAAAGTCTTGAGAGCAGCGTGGACGGGGAAATACTCTCCCATGGCTACTCGGTCTCCGTGTCAGAGGGGCTTTTGTATGTGACGCTCAGGGCCCACTGCCTGGAAAATATCGCCTGCGAGGGGGACATATCCGGAGCATAGCGCTTTAGAAAGGAATATACTGATGATAGAAAAAACCATAGAAGTGGGGAGAATGGAGCACGTTATAAGCGTGTTCGGCTCCTTCGACCAGAACCTGCGCATTATAGAGAGCGAGCTCGGTGTGAAGGTCCTGGACAGGGATAATATGATACACATCTGCGGCGAGGAGGAGGCTGTAATGCTGGCCGAGAAGGCCATAGGCGGACTGCTCACTCTGGCCGCCAAGGGCGAGAATATAGACGGGCAGAATGTCCGCTATATCCTGAAGCTCGTATCCGAGGGGAAGGAGACCAAAATAAACGAACTCGCCGGCGACGTTATTTGTATCACCGCCAAGGGCAAGCCCATAAAGCCCAAGACGCTGGGCCAGAAGAGCTATTGCGACGCCATAGGGAAGAACACCATAACCCTCGGCATAGGTCCCGCCGGAACGGGTAAGACCTATCTGGCCGTGGCGGCGGCGGTGGCGGCCTTCCGGGCAGAAGAGGTGAACCGCATCATCCTCACAAGGCCCGCCGTGGAGGCGGGGGAGCGGCTGGGCTTTTTGCCCGGGGACCTGCAAAGTAAGGTGGACCCCTATCTCCGCCCCCTGTACGACGCCCTTTTTGACATGCTGGGGGCCGACACCTATCAGAAATATCTGGAGCGGGGCAATATCGAGGTCGCGCCCCTTGCCTATATGCGCGGGCGCACCCTGGACGACAGCTTCATCATCCTGGACGAGGCCCAGAACACCTCCCGTGAGCAGATGAAAATGTTCCTCACCCGCATAGGCTTCGGCTCAAAGGTGGTCATAACCGGGGACATTACCCAGATAGACCTGCCCGAGGACAAGACCAGCGGCCTGAAAGTAGCCATGAGGGTGCTCGAAGGCATAGAGGACATTGCCATATGCACTCTCAGCGGCGCGGACGTGGTGCGGCACAGGCTGGTGCAGAAGATAATCGAGGCCTATGAGGTCTATGACAAGAAGCACCCGGCGGAGCAGATAAAAAAACTGCCGCCGAAGAGATATAAAAAGGGGTGAAGCCGGTGGAACACGAGATATATATAAGCCGCGAGGTGAAGGCTCTGGGCCACAATAACGCGGCGGCCCTTGTGAAAAAGGCTGTTGCCATGGCCCTGGCCGCCGAGGGGGTGGACAGGCCCTGCCAGATAAGCGTGGTGCTGACGGATGACGAGGGCATACGCCGGGTGAACGGCCGGTTCAGGGGCGTCGACAGAGCCACCGACGTGCTTTCCTTCCCCCTCAATCTGCTGAGCCCCGGCGAGTTCAGGCCCGAGCACTGCGAGCGGGACCCGGACAGCGGCAGCCTTGCCCTTGGGGATATGATGATATCCCTTCCCCGCTGCGAGGAACAGGGGCGGGAGCTGGGCCATGGCTTTGAGCGGGAGATCATGTATCTCACCGTCCACTCCGTCCTCCACCTTCTGGGCTATGACCACGAGGACGAGGCCGAGATGAAGCGCCAGATGCGCCGGCGGGAAAAATATATAATGGGAGATAAAGAATGAGCAGATCAGCTATGATAACCATATGCGGCAGACCGAATGTGGGCAAATCCACCCTCACGAACGCCCTTGTCGGGGAAAAGGTGACTATCGTCTCCAGCAAGCCCCAGACTACCAGAAACAGGATAAGCGCCATCGTCTGCCGGGGCGAGACCCAGTTTGTGCTCATGGACACCCCGGGCTTTCATAAGCCCAGGACCAGGCTTGGCGACTATATGGTCAACCTTGTGCGGGAGAGCGTGGCGGATGTGGACTGCGTGCTTATGCTGGTGGAGCCTGTCGCCTCCATCGGACCCCAGGAGCAGGCCCTTATCCAGCGCCTGGAGCAGACGGGGAGCCCGGCCATCCTGGTGATAAACAAGATAGACACCGTTGATAAGTCCGCCCTCCTTCAGATAATGGAGCTCTACTCCGCCGCCCACGACTTCGAGGCCATCCTGCCCCTGTCCGCGAAAAACGGCGAGGGTCTGGAGGAACTCTTCAATGAGCTGGAGAAATACGCTCAGGAGGGCCCCCATCTCTTCCCGGACGATGTGATAAGCGACCAGCCCGAGCGGCAGATATGCGCCGAGCTTCTCCGGGAAAAGCTGCTCTTATGCCTGGATAAGGAGATACCCCACGGCACCGCCGTGGAGATAAGCCGCTTTTCAGAGCGGGAGAGCGGCATTATCGACGTTGACGCCACTATCTATTGCGAAAAAGACAGCCACAAGGGGATAATTATCGGCAAAAAGGGCGCCATGCTGAAGAAAATAGGTGAGCTTGCCCGGGCCGACATGGAGAACTTTATGGGGACCAAGGTATATCTTCAGACCTGGGTAAAGGTAAAGGAAAACTGGCGCGACTCCCTGGCCCAGCTCAGAAATTTCGGCTTCAGCGACTGAGAGCGGGCAAAGCCAATATATACCATCATTTTCTCCTCTCCTTTGGCGGATAATAAAGGCAGAGGTGATTTGTATGAAAGCCGAAGCTGCCTGGACCGCCTTCTCCCGGACGGGAGACCCAATGTTCTACCTCCTGTATAAAAACGCCGAAAGACAAGACGGCGATAAAAAGCCGGAGAAAAAGTCCGGGGCCGTGGCCCCGGAGCCGCGATGAGGTTTACATAATACATAAACTATGTTCAACACCACCAGGGCCCTTGTACTCAGAGAGGTCAGGTACAAAGAGGCCGACAGAATGCTGACCCTTCTCACGGACCGGGACGGTAAGATAAGCGCCCGGGCCAGAGGGGCCCTGCGCAAGGGCAGCAAGACCGCCGCCGCGACCCAGCAGCTCACCTATTCTGAACTGACCCTTTTTGGAAACCGGGGCCGCTGGACTGTGAACGAGGCCGCGGTCATCGAGCCCTTCTCCGGACTGCGGGAGGATATCGGCAGGCTCGCCCTTGGGGCCTATGTCGCCGAGTGTCTTGAGGCCCTCTCCGTGGAGGACCAGGCCGACTCCGCCCTGCTCAGCCTGGGGCTGAACTCCCTCTTTGCTCTCAGCCAGGGCAGCTACAGCCAAAAGCATATCAAGGCGGCCTTCGAGCTGCGGCTCATGTGCCTGGGGGGATATGAGCCCCAGCTCTCCTTCTGCGCCCTCTGCGGTGAGGAGCCGGAGGAGCCCTGCCTGGGCCTTTCGGATGGGCGGGTGTTCTGCCGCCGCTGCCGGGCCGGGGCCCGGGGTATGACAGAGCCCCTCAGCCCCGGCACAATGGAGGCCATGCGCTATATCGTCTCTGCCCCGGCAAAGAGGTTCCTGTCCTTCCGGCTGGAGGGGCGGGAGCTGGATCAGCTTGCCGCGGTGTGCGAAAAATATCTGCTTATCAACACGGAGAGAGGCTTTTCCACCCTGGATTACTGGAAAAAAGTAAAGGAATAGACGAATAAATGAGCTTTTTTGATAAATCACTTGAAACACTTGAACTGCCGGCTGTGCTCAGGCTCCTGTCATCCCAGGCCGTGGGGGACAGCGCCAAGGAGCAGGCCCTTGCCCTTCAGCCATCTACAGAGCTCCACGAGGTGAAGCGCCGCCTGGCCGAGACCACGGCGGCCAAAACCATGATGGTGGTCAAGGGCAGCCCCTCTTTTTCCGGCGTGAAGGATGTGGGACCCGCCCTGTCAAGGGCCGCTCTGGGCGGCACGCTGAACACGCGTGAGCTTCTGGATATCGCGGCTGTCCTCCGCTGCGCCAGGCTCGTCAAGGCCTACATAGGCGGAGACAGCCAGAGCAAAACCTGCATCGACCATCTTTTCAGCGCCCTCCGGGCCAACAAATTCCTGGAGGAGAAGATCGCGAACTCAATAGTGGGCGAGGATGAGATAGCCGACGGAGCCTCCCCGGAGCTGGCCGATCTGCGCCGGAAGATGCGCGCCGCCGCCGCCCGGGCGAGAGACGCCCTGCAAAAAATAATATCCTCTCCCTCCTATGCGAAGGCACTTCAGGAGCCCATAATCACCATGCGCTCAGACAGGTATGTGGTGCCGGTGCGCGCGGACCATAAGGGGGCTGTGCCCGGCCTTGTCCACGATATTTCAGCCTCCGGCATGACCCTTTTTGTGGAGCCCATGGCCGCCGTGAAGGCCAATAACGAGCTGCGGGAGCTGGCCGCGAAGGAGAAGCTGGAGATAGAGCGCATCCTCGCCGAGCTCTCCGCCGACTGCGACGAGCACGGGGAGGACATTTCCGCGGATTTCCACCGGCTCACGGAGCTTGACCTTATCTTTGCCAAGGCTAAGCTCTCCTACGCTCTAAACTGCCAGGAGGCCTCCCTCGAGGGCCGGGGCATAGTACTGCGCCGGGCCAGACACCCGCTGCTGGACCAGGCAAAGGCCGTGCCCATCGACCCGGAGCTGGGGGACAGCTTCGACACCCTGGTGATAACCGGCCCCAACACCGGCGGAAAGACCGTGTCGCTGAAGACCATCGGCCTTTTAGCGGCCATGAACCAGTGCGGCCTTCATATCCCCGCCGGCGACGGCAGCCGTCTGCCGGTCTTTCGTCACATCCTGGCCGACATAGGCGATGAGCAGAGCATAGAGCAGAGCCTCTCCACCTTCTCCGCCCACATGACCAATATCGTCAGCATCCTTGAGGACTGCGGCCCCGGCTCCCTGCTTCTCTTCGACGAGCTTGGCGCCGGGACGGACCCCACCGAGGGTGCCGCTCTTGCCATCGCCATAATAGAATATGCCAGGAGTAAAGGCGCCATGATCGCCGCCACCACCCACTATGCGGAGCTGAAGGTATATGCCACGAACCAGCCCGGAGTGCAGAACGCCTCCTGCGAGTTCGATGTGGAGACGCTGAGACCCACCTACAGACTACTTGTGGGCATACCCGGCAAGTCGAACGCTTTTGCCATATCCCGCCGCCTGGGCCTGGGCGAGGATATCATAGCCGACGCCAAAAGCAGGGTGAGCTCTGACAGCGCCAGCTTTGAGGCCACCATAGAGAAGCTGGAGCAGGCCCGGGCCATGCTTGAGCGGGACAGGAGCGAGGCCGCGCTGAAACTGCGCCAGGCGGAGGAGAACGCCAAAAAGGCAGCCTTCCTGAAGGCGGAGCTGGAGGTGCGCCTGGAAAAGGCGGACCAGCGCTCCCGCCGGGAGGCAGAGCGGATAATAGCCGAGGCCCGCGAGACGGCGGAGGAGGTGTTCCGCCAGCTCGACGAGATGAAGAGACATGCCGACGAGCAGGAGGAGGTCCAGGCCGTGAACCAGGCCCGCAGCGAGCTGCGCCGCCGCCTGAATCAGAGCCAGGAGGCTCTGCGCCCGGCGGAAAAACGCCCCAGGGAAGAAAAGCAGTCCTCCCGGCCCGTAAAGCCCGGGGATCTGGTGGAGATAAAGTCCATGGGCATGAAAGCCACCGTCATCTCCGTCTCGCCGGAGCGTGTATTGACCCTTAGAGCGGGCATAATGAATGTGACTGCCAAAGAGAACGAGGTCCTTTTGATAGACGGGGGCAGCCTTCCGGATAAAAAGACCGTCTCCGCCGGCAGCAGCGCCCAGCTCCGCCTTATTAAGGCCTCTCCGGAGATAGATCTGCGGGGCATGGAGGCGGCTGAGGCCGTTCTCGCGGCGGAGCGCTATATAGACAGCGCTCTCATGTCAAGGCTCTCTACCGTGACCATAATCCACGGCAAGGGCACCGGTGTGCTGAGAAACGCGGTGCAGCAGATGCTCAAGCGGAATAAGAGCGTGAAGTCCTTCCGCCTGGGCAGATACGGCGAGGGTGAGACAGGCGTGACAATTGTCGAACTGAAATAAAATTTGACAGCCCCGGGGAAAATAAATAGTGAAAACAACGAAACAAGCGAAAGCTGTTGACGGCGGCCTTAAAATTTGTTAAGGTATATGCGTATCGTTTGGGAGCGATTTGACCATCATGTATATTATATAAGG
>DBGBEC010000075.1:0-18079 GCA_048477415.1 Candidatus Limivicinus sp.
CCAGTTGATGTTACTACCATATATCTATATGCACATTGAAGAAGGCACAGTCAGAGGCGTGGATTTCTATGCAAGGAACTATTATATTGATCTCGACAGCGGAAAAATAAAAAAAATGGTAGTATATAAATAACGTTGGCCACCTCCAAGGCCCGCGCCGAACCGGCGCGGGCCTTTCAGCTTGTCAAAAAAGGCCGATGGCCTTTTTCGTCAAGCTGAAGCCGACTTCATTCCGCTTGCGGCCTTTGCCCCAAGCTGCATATCCGTCGGCTCCCTCTTCCTTATCCAAATCAAACCCGCTTCGCTGGGCTTTGATTTGGAGATACGGGGGAGGCTATGGGCGAAGCCGACTGAGGGGCCTGCTACACGACCCACATAGCCTTCGCGCTCCATAACGAACTTAATAAATGAGTTAGAGAAATTGGGCTTGATGGATTGGATCATTTTTTAGGGGCTTAGCGTGATAATACTTCTAACTTTTTCATTGATACCCCCAGGACTTGCCGACGCGAATCTTCTGAATCTTCCCCTCATTAGCCAGCTTTGCAAGGACACGATTTGCAGTAGCAGCAGATATCCCAAACATCTGTCGTACATCCGCATTGGTGACCGTTCCATTGTTCTTCAAGAAGCGCTTAATTTGAAACCACCGCTGTTCTTCGGTGCTCATACGCTCCGTATTTCCGGTCTGCACAGCCTCCACGAGTGCTTCCTTGATCGCAGAGAGCATGAATTCGATAAAAGCCGTGGACTCGGCTTCGTTATTGGAACGGTTGATAGCCTGGTAGTACTCCTCCTGCCGGTCGTGGATGATGGATTCCACCGGGAGCCAGGCAAACATGGTCTTCCACTGGGTCAGCAGCAGAGTGTGCCACAGGCGTCCAATGCGCCCGTTTCCGTCGGCAAAGGGATGGATCAGCTCCAACTCGTAATGGAACACGCAGCTTTTGATAAGCATATGATAATCGCTGTCCCGCACCCAGTCCAGCAGTTCCATGACCAAACCCGGCACATGATCCGGCAGCGTTCCAAAATGCAGAATATTACCCTGCTTGTCCACTACGCCCACAGGACGGGAACGGAAACAGCCAGATTCATCCACTAAACCTCTGGTCATAACTCCATGGGCACTTAACAGAGCATCCACGGAATACGGATCCAGCAAGTCCATCATTTCGTAGATCTCATACGCATTTTTGACCTCTGCGATATCCTTGGGCGGGGCGATGACTCGCTTGCCGTTAAGCACAGCGGTGACTTGCTCCAGACTTAGGGTGTTCTGCTCGATGGCCAGAGAGGAATAGATCGTCCGGATGCGGTTGGTACGCCGCAAAGTCGGGTTTGTCGGCCAAGCTCGTGCGGCATTCACCTGGCCGACCAGCTCGGCGATCTCCGTGATTTCATCGAGAATAGCATTTGTAATTTCAAATGGTGGTTTTCTGTTGCGCATAGTCATCACCTCAAGTTCATTATAACGTTCCATCGCTCATTTATCAATACACAACGATCGATGAAGTGAGCGATGAACACGCAATATACCCTATAATAAACCATAATATTATGATATGACAAGTTTTCGCCTCCAAAGCTGGTATGTTGTGTTGCTTGAGAGGAATGCCATCAAACACTCATCTTGCATGAGGAGCACATGCAGAAACTAATAAATGAGTTAGAGGAATTGGGCTTGATGGACAGGATCCTTGTATGGCCCTGAGGAGGAGAGAAATGGATAGAGCAAAATTTATAGAGGAGCTGACAAGGTACGAAGAGGCCGCACAGCGGCTATTTTTTTAGCTGGCCCGGGCTTACGCCGAAGCTCTCCTTGAAGGCTCTGTGGAAGGCGGAATAATCCGCAAAGCCGCTGTCCGCGGCGGCCTTGTTCACAGAGCTCCCCTCTCTTATAAGCCTGGCCGCGTACATAAGCCGCTTTTGGCGCACATATGCATGAACTGTGCTGCCGGTCTGGGCCTTAAAAAGCCGCATGAAGTGATATTTGCTCAAAAACAGCCTGTCCGCCAGGCTCTCAACAGACAGCTCCCCGCCCAGGTCCTCGTTTATGTATGACAGGGCCAGGCGTATCTTCGGGTCATAGCCCTGCTCCGCCCGCTCCGGGGCCGCCGACATCCGACCTATGCGTATGAGAAGCTGCATGATAAGGGTGTCTCTCATGGCCTGGGCCCCAAAGCCATCTTCCCTCTCGGCCTGCTCAAAGTCCCTGAGGGTGCGCGCAAGCTCCCGCCGCTCCTCCTCGCCGGGTACCAGCAGATGTCTTCCCTGTTTATCCGCCGCCTCAAAGCAGTCCATAAGCCGGGCCTGGGGCATGGCCCGGTCGAAAAACCTGCCGTCCAGATAGATTATCACCCGTTCATAGGGCTCGCTCTTGTCAATAAGGGCCTTGTGTATGGTGTGGTGCTTCACAAGCAGCACATTCCAGGGCCGCAGGCTGTAGCTCTCGCTCTCCACCAGATAGTCCACACGCCCGGATAAGAGCAGCACCAGCTTGTCAAACTCGTGAAAATGGAAATCCCGCTCCTGCCCCGCCGTGTCCTTCAGATGAAAATAATGATAGTTCTCCTTAAGATAGCCCTCACGGCTGGCCTTCCGCTTCTCCATCCGCCTCACCTCCCGGTCAGTATACAGCACTTTTTGCAAGTTTTCAAGCACCGGCAACAATTTACTTTGCAATACCAGTCAAATATAATAGGGTACGTTGAATAAGTGAAAAGGAGATTTCACAATGTCGCCTGTAAAAAAGTTTTTTAAAAACTACTGGTTCATAACCACCATGCTCATCGGAATAGTGGCCGGCTGCATAACCGGAGCCTGCTGGCCCGGGGCCACCGCTCTTGAGCCTTTGGGCACGGTTTTCGTGAACCTGATGTTCTGTGTGGTGGTGCCCATGGTGTTCTGCTCCATTGCCTCGGCCATCGCCAACATGGGCAGCGTGAAAAGGGCCGGCAAGGTGCTGGGCACCACGGTGCTGAGCTTCCTGTGCACCGCCGCCATCGCTGCGGTGCTGATGTACATAGTCGTGCGCCTTATCCCCCTCACCAGCGGTACCTATGAGGTGGTAGAGGGCGAGGTGGACGCGGGCCTGGGCCTGGCGGATATGATAATCAACTTCTTCACCAAGCCCGACTTTATTGAGCTCTGGAGCCGGAAGGCCATCCTTCCCCTCATCGTGGCCGCCATCCTCTTTGGCTTCGGCGTACAGATGGCCGGGGGCAAGGAGACCATGACCGCGAAGCTCCTGGCGGACCTCTCCAACTGCATAATGAAGGTGGTAAAGCTCATCACCTACTACGCCCCCATCGGCTTCTTCGGCTTCTTCGCCTACCTTGTGGCGACCTATGGGCCCGAGCTCATCGGCGATTACAGCCGCACCCTTATCATCTACTATGCGATGTGCTTCCTTTATATGTTCATCTCCTCTCCCATATACGCCCGCTTCGGCGGCGGCAAGGGGGCGGCCAAGGTCATGTTCAAGCACCTCTTCGCTCCGGCGGCAGTGTCCTTCGGCACCTGCTCCTCCGTTGCCACCATCCCCACCAACATGGAAGCCGCTGAAGACACCGGCGTCTCCAAGGACGTCTCTGAGATAGTCCTGCCCCTGGGCGCTACCATGCATATGGACGGCTCAGCCATGAGCGCCATCATCAAAGTGGCCTTCCTCTTCGGTATCTTCGGCCTGGAATTCGGCACCGGCAGGGCCATTCTGGCGATAATAGTGGCCGTGTTCTCCTCCGTTGCCATGTCCGGCATTCCCGGCGGCGGCGGTACCGGGGAGCTGGTGCTCTGCTCCATCTTCTTCCCCGACCAGCTCGCCATTGCCTACCCCATTGCCATCGCCCTGGGCAACCTTGTCGATCCCCCCGCCACCATGGTCAACTCCGCCGGCGACTATGTTGCCACCTTCATCGTCTCCCGTTTCGTAGACGGCAAAGACTGGCTGCAAAAGCAGCTCAACAAGGGCAAAGCCGACGCCTGATACATCCCGTCCCCTGCCCGCTTTGCCAGGCTTTGATATGGGAAGCCAAGTCAATACCCCCTGAGCGTTTCGCTCAGGGGGTATTGACTTGGCCCCGGTCAGACAAAGCAAATGACGAGGCCCATTATTATAATAGAAACATAGCTTACCCTTCGCAGGGTCTTCACGCTGAGTTTTTTCAGGACTGAGACGCCCAGGGCGGCACCGGCCAGGACCCCGGCCAGGGTGGCACCGCTCGCGCCAATGGCCGTCAGGTCAAAGTTTCCATAGAAGCCGTGCATTATCACGGCCACAAAGGCGGCCGGCACAAAGCTCATGTTCATGTTGGCAGAATAGGCCTTTGGGTCCTCGGCGTAGCGGGCCTGACAGTATATGGAGGCGAAGGGACCGGACACATTGAATATGCCGCCGAAAAGCCCGCCTATACCGCAGAACACCAGGCCCTGAAGGGCCGTGCCCTTTATCCGCAGCGATCTCACATCCAGAAGCTGCAAGGCGGAGTAGGCGACCAGGAAAACGCCCAAAGCTATCCTCAGTGCGCCGCTCTGAAGCCGCATCATAAGCACGATGCCCAGTATCTTCCCCGCCAGGTGGGACAGGCAGGGCCCCCATATCCCCCGCCAGTCGATACATTTCCTGAGCGCAATGCTTATCTGGCAGACCAGCAGCAGAAGGGCCACGGCCACAATGGCGGAGGCGGTGTTGAAGGGCATGAACAGGGTGAGAGCGGCCATGGCTATCATGCCGTAGCCCATGCCTATCGCCCCGTGGACGAAGCCCGCCGCCAGAGAGCAGCCCAGGCACAGGCCTATCATGGCATAGTCCATTTCGCTCTCCTTTCCGGCCCGGCCTTACTTCGCGCCATTGGCGGCGTTCATGAACCGCCGATGGAACTGGAGGACCAGGGCGTTGGAGGTGAACTGGGCCAGAAGCTCCGGCCCGGCGGTTATCACCACGCGCTCTGCCATGTCCGCGTATTCCGGCGTCATGAGGAGCCGGTCTATATAGGGGTAATAGTTCTCTCCCTGCATGTTGCAGATGATAAGGCGGCTGTCCGGCAGATCTGCCTGGCGCAGGCAGTTGAGGTTGTGCCGTATCCCATCCAGCCCGTCGGCGGAGGGATCCTTGTCAAAGCCCCTGTAGCGAAGTATCTCCCTGGCTCTGCTGTAGGCGGAGAACAGGTCTCCCTCCCCCGGGGCCAGATAGTCGTTCTCCACCATGTATCTCTGGAGCTGCTCCACAAAGAGGGGGTCGCCGGTCTCCTCATAGGCCCGGCTCAGGCCCGCCATCTGGAGGCTCTGGGAGTGTCTGAACATGACGAAGCTGTTGATGAAATAGGGCCGGGCCTGAAGGGCGAGGGCCGTCTGATAGGGCTCGAACATGAGGGTGAAATTCACCCGGTAGCCGTGCTCCTTGAGCATGAGGGCCAGGTTATGGCCCCGGTAAAAGTCCTTGGTGGCCCCCTGGTTATACCGTCTGCCGAACTTTTTGTCCCCCGTCATGAGCTCGGAGACATTTTCCCCGTTCACCGGGCCCGTGTGGGGCACCTTTATGACCACCCGGTACTCGGACAAGAGCTCCCTGAACCTGGCGGCCTCCTCCAGGATCTGGCTCTCGGAGGAATTGAAGGGGTCGTTCAGCTCCACGCTTATGTCGCAGCCCGGGCCCAGCATGTCGCCGATATCACGGAGGACCTCGTCTCTGGTCTTATAGCGGCCCCCGACGTTGGCCGAGGGGTTATTTATAAACTGGTTATAGATTATCGCCGGGTTGCACGTCAGGTTCGAGATGATGTTCTTCATGGGCTCCACCTCATAGGGGTTGGCGGAGTCGGCGCTGAAGAGCAGCTTCTGGGGCCGCTTCTGCCCGTTTTTGTCATAGGAGATGTCACGAACCAGGTCGGCCAGCACCAGGCCCCTGTCCTCAAGGCCGAACTCCAGGCGGAAGCCTGCCGGCGTCTCGCCGGGAGCGGGCCTGAAGCAGTCTATCACCCGGCGGAAATTCTCCGTCACGCCCAGGGCCGCGCCGCGAAGCAGCAGCTCCTCATAAAGCGCCCTGTCTATGCTGTGGCCCATGATACGGCCCAGGTATTTATGGTCATCCTCCCGGATGGGAAGACCCTTCTCCCCGCCGAATACAGACGACAGCTTATAGTTTATACTGCTCATATGTGGCTTATCTCCCCCTTGGTCTTATTTTCTGGCAAGGACTTTTTTCGCGGCCCGGACAATGTGCTCGGCCCTCAGGCCGAAGCGCTCCATAAGATATTCCGTGCTGCCCACCTCGCCGAACTGGTCCCTAACGCCCACGAATTCCACTGGCACGGGCAGTTCCGCGGCCAGGGTCTCGGCCACGGCCCCGCCAAGGCCCCCAACGATACTGTGATTTTCCGCGGTGACGATCGCCCCGGTGTCCCGGGCGGCGGCAAGGACCGCCTCCCTGTCCAGGGGCTTTATGGTGAACATGTCCAGCACCCGGGCCTCTATGCCCTGGGCCCGGAGCAGCTCCGCCGCCCGCAGCGCCTCTATGACCTCCCGGCCGGCGGCAATGATGCTCAGGTCCCCGCCCTGTCTCAAAAGGGCGGCCCGGCCAATGTCAAAGTCAGAGCCGGGGCTGTATATATTCTCCGTACAGGTCCGGCAGAGGCGTATATACGCCATGCCCTCCCTGTGGGTTAGCTTCGGCATAAGGTTTTCCAGCATGGCAAGGTCAGTGGGTTCCACTATGGTCATCTCAGGCACGGCGCGCATCATGGCCACGTCTTCAAAGGCCATGTGTGTGCCGCCGTTCAGTCCGGCGCAGACCCCCGGGTCGCTGCCCACCATTTTCACGCTTCTTTTGGCGTAGGCCCCGCTCATGAACACCTGGTCCATCACCCGCCTTGAGGCAAAGCAGGCGAAGGAGTGGGTGAAGGGTATAAAGCCCTCGGCAGAGAGGCCGCAGGCCAGGCCGATCATGTTGCTCTCGGCAATGCCGCAGTCGAAAATATTCTCCGGGTACTTCTCCAAATATGGCAGGACCCCAAGGGGACGCATAAGATCCGCGTCCAGGGCCATCACAGGCTCCCCCCGGTCGATAAGCTTTACAAGCTCCCGGGCGTAGACCTGGCGCATTTCCGTTTTATCGGGGCTGTTGTCCCGGGCAAGGCTGATATTCATAAGCTCCTCCCTTTCTCAAAGCGAGGCCTTGTAAGCCTCAAGCTCTGCTATGGCGCTGTCCGCCTGCTGGGAGGACACCGGCATGTTGTGGTTGAAAACATCCTCGGCAAAGCAGCAGCCCTTGCCCTTTTTGGTGTGCAGCACAATGAGGTGCGGTCTGCCCGGAGCGGCCTTGGCCCGCTCTATGGCCTGGGCTATCTCCGAAACGTCGTTGCCCGCTTCCACCTCCTGCACATGCCAGCCGAAGGCGGCGAATTTGCCGCCGAGGTCTTTAAGTCCCGCCACCTGCTCCACAGTTCCGCATATCTGAAGCCCGTTATAGTCCACAAAGGCTATAACGTTGTCCAGGCCTTTGGCCGGGGCGAACATGGCGCACTCCCAGACCTGGCCCTCCTCGCACTCGCCGTCGCCCAGCAGGATGTACACCTTGTTTTCAAGGCCCTTGCGCTTGCAGCCCAGAGCAATGCCCAGGCCCGAGGAAAAGCCCTGCCCCAGGGAGCCGGTGGTCATGTCCACACCCGGGGTCTTGTTCATGTCCGTGTGGCTGGGGAGCCGGGTGCCGGGGGCGTTGAGCGTTTTCAGCTCTTCCCGGTCAAAAAAGCCCTTCAGGGCCAGGGCGGCGTACATGGCGGGGCCGGCATGGCCCTTTGACATGATGAATCTGTCCCGCCCCTCCCATCTGGGCTCCCGGGGTCTGTAGTTCATGGCCTGGCCATAGAGCACGGCCATCAGGTCGCAGACCGACATGCTGCCCCCCACATGCCCCACGCCGATGGCGCGAAACTGCTCCAGGGCCGCTATTCTTATATCTGCCGCGAAACGCCGCAGATCCCTTATCTTCTCTTCACTGAGCATAACTCGCCCGCCTTTCCGAACCGAGGTTCCCGTTATCTGAAGCTGTTTTCCTCCAGCTCCGCCATTGCCAGCTTCTGTGACTTAAGAAAATCCACCCGCCACTGGGGAAAATCCTGGACAAACTCCGTGTCAAGGAAGGTGTCCACGATCTCAAGGCCCATGGAAGGGGCGATGATGAAGCCGCCGAGGCACAGGACGTTCGCATCGTTTATCTTCCGGCAGTAGCTCGCGGCATACTGGCTCTCCACAACGGCGGCGTACACGCCCTTGTGCTTGTTGGCGGCAATGGCCATGCCCATCCCGGTACCGCAGACCAAAATGCCTCTGTCCGCCTGGCCCTGGGATATGCGCCGGCCGACCTGGTCGGCTATCTGGGTGAAGTCCTTCGGCTGGCTGAGGCTGAGAGTGCCCAGGTCCTCAAATTCAAGGCCCCGCTCTCTCAAGTGCCCGGCTATGGCCTCTTTAAGGGCAAAGCCGCCCTTGTCCGCGCCTATTATGATCTTCATAGTATTCTCCATTTTCAAGATCTCCGCCCAGTCCCGGCCCCCTGATACAGGGGCCGGGAGCGGGCAGGGCTCACCACCACTTTATCTGGTCGGTGATATAGTTTCTCAGCCGGATGAACTCCGGGTCCGTAACGTCTCTCGGCCGGGGCAGGTCTATTTTTACTTCTTCCTTTATCTTCGCGGGCTTATTGGTGAGGATGAGCACCCGCTCGGCCAGGTACACGGCTTCTTCGATGTTGTGGGTGATGAACACCACGGTTGTGCCCATCTCCTTCCACAGCCTTATGACCTCGTCCTCCAGGTAGAAGCGGAGCTTTATGTCCATCTGCCCGTAGGGCTCGTCCATCAAAAGCAGGTCCGGCTGCATGGCAAAGGCCCTGCCTATTATTATTCTCTGGGCGGTCGACACAGAGAGCTGATGGGGGTATTTGTCCCTGAATTCTTCCAGGCCCAGGAGCTTTATCATGTTCTCCACGCGCCTGTCGGTCTCTTCCTTGGAGAGGTTCTTTATCTCCATGCCAAAGCGCAGGTTTTTCTCCACCGTCAGCCAGGGCATGGAGGAGGGCTCCTGAAACACCACGGCCAGGTTGTGCTTTTTCGGGTCGGCTGGCTCGCCGTCGATATAAAGCTCGCCCTTTGTGGGCATATATATGCGGGTAAGAAGATTCAGAAAGGTGGTCTTGCCGCAGCCCGTGGGGCCCACGACGCAGAGGAACTCCCCCTTCTTTATGTTGAATGAAACATCGTCAAGCACATGGAGCTGGCCAAAGTACTTGGTCAGATGCTCTACCCGAACCTTGTATTCCTGATTATCCATACGAATCTCCATTCTGCCGGGCCCGCCGCCGCTGTGGGCGCCGGGCCCTTTGATTTTTGTGTGATTGTTGCCGCCTGCCTCAGAGGGCCAGGTCCGTATTGTCGGAAATGTCCTTACGGATGCGGAGGAATTCCGGGTCGGTAAAGTTCCTGGGTCTGGCAAGGCCGCTCAGGTCATATACCTGCTTGACCCTGGCCGGACAGTTGCTCAAAAGCACTATGCGGTCGGCAAGATACACCGCCTCTTCAATGTTGTTGGTCACGAAGATTATGGTGCGCTTTTCCGTCTCCCAGATACGCAGCACTTCCTCCTGCATGGCGTAGCGGGTCTGGGCGTCGAGCTGGCCGAAGGGCTCGTCCATGAGCAGGATCTGGGGGCTGTTGGTATAGGCCCGGGCTATGCCCACACGCTGCTTCATGCCGCCGGAGAGCTGGTGGGGGTATGAGTTTTCAAAGCCTGTCAGCCCCACGAGGTCGATGTATTTCTGGGCGACTTCCCGCCGCTCCTTTTTGTCCACCCCGGCTATTTCCAGGCCGAACTCCACATTTGCCATGACCGTGCGCCAGGGCATAAGGTTCAAAGACTGGAACACCATGCCAATGCGCTTGTCGCTGCCGTGTATCTCTTCCCCGTCCAGATACACCTTTCCGGCCACCGGCTTTTCAAGGCCGGCGATTATATTCATCAGGACGGTCTTCCCGCAGTGTCCGGGTCCAAGGACCACAAGGAACTCGTTGTCCCGGACCTCCATGGAGACATTATCCACCACCTGCTTTACCTGGTCCTTAACAATAAAGCCCTGGGAGATGTTCTCCAACTTCAGGATCATCTTGTTTTTCTCGTCCATGGACAAATCAACCTTTCTGCATACTGAGTGACGACAGCCAGCAGGGCCCCTACGAGGCCGATGGCTATCATGCCCGTGAGGACCAGGGGCATATCCATTGAATCCATACCACGGGAGATGAGCAGACCCACGCCCGCGTCGCCCGCGCCCAGCATCTCCGCCGCCAGGACCACCATCCAGGCCGCGCTGGTAGAGGTGCGCACGCCGGCGAAGATGGCGTCGAGAGAGGAGGGTATGGCAATTTTGAAGAGCCTTTGTGCAGGCGTGGCGTTGAACACCGTGCCCACGTCCAGATACATTTTATCCACCGTGCTCAGCCCCGCCTTTACGTTTATAACGATGCTCTGGAGGGAGCCGAAAATGACGATGAGTATCTTGGAGAGCTCGCCCGTGCCCATCCACAGGGTTATGAGCGGGATCCAGGCCAAAGGCGGGATAGCGCGGAAAGCATCAAACAGGGGAGAGAAGAAGGCCCGGAGCTTGGGGAACCAGCCGATCATTATGCCGAAGGCTATGCCTATCGTCCAGTCGAACAGCAGGGCGATACCCACACGGCGGAGGCTCGCCAGGATATGGAGGATAAGGTTCCTCTTTTTGACGGGCTTGGTGAAAAGCCTTATGGTCCTGTCCAGCACCTCCTGGGGAGAAGGGAAGTTCCCGTTGCTGTTCGCCGCCACCAGCCACAGGGCGATGAGCAGCAGGATGGATATCACAGGGAGTATCTTGTATAAAAGCTTCAGGCGCTGCTCCCTGATTTCAGCGGCGCTGAGATTTTCTGTCGGTACTCTTTTCATAGCTTCTTCCACCCCAACACAAGATTTTCACAGGCGCTTATCAGAAGCGAAATAAGCACACCCAGCACGCCTATGACCACGATGCCCAGGATGATAAGGTCCACACGGCCATAGCTTCTGCCCATGAGTATCATGAAGCCCAGGCCGCTGGAGGCCGCCAGCATCTCCGCCGCCACCAGCGTGGCCCACGCGTTGCCGATGGCCACCTTCACCCCGGCGAAGGTCATGGTCATGGACGAGGGTATGCCCACCTTCCAAAAGCAGGTGAAGTTTGAAGCGCCAAAGGTCTTCCCCACGTTTATAAGCACTTCCTTGGTCTGGCGTATGCCGGTATAGGAGTTTATAAGGCAGGGCACAAAGGCGGAGAAAAAGACGATAAAGGCCTTGGACTGAAGGCCGATCCCCATCCACACGATGGTGAGAGGTATCCAGGACACCGGAGGTATGGGGCGGATGATCTCGAATATGGGGCGCATGAAAGCGTCAAAGCCCCTATACCAGCCCATGAGCCAGCCCAGGGGTATGCCAATGACTATAGCCAGCAAAAAGCCCGTGAGCGCCACCTCAAGGCTTGACCATATGTTCACCGCCAGAACAGACCCGTCAGGATTGGGGTCTGAAAGTTTCACAATAAAGAGCTTGAAGACCTCAAGCACGTCGCAGAGTTTTCTGCTGTCAACTATGTTGAACAGCACCAGGCACTCCCAGATCAACAGGAAAAGAAGAATGCCGGAGAAGGAGAGCACTATATCACGGTATTTTATCCTCCGCTGCTCAGCTTTGACATGGCTGACCATCTGCTCAGCAGTCATCACGGAAGGAGCTTCTTTCAATTGTATCCCTACTTTCTTTAAGAAAACTGGAGTTCATAGGGCCCGCGCCGAAGGGAGGCGGCGGACCCTGTTTGCCGGAAAAGCAGCTCTTTCGGGCTTTTTCCGGGCTTATAAAAACTGGGCCGGCCTATATGAACCGGCCCAGAGCTGTATTTCGCTCAGAGACTTATTTGCCCAGCAGCTCCGCCACTCTGGCGGCCACGGAGGCGTTGACCTTGCCGTCGTTGAGCCAGGCGGCCCGCTGCTCTTCAGTGTACTTGCCCTCGCTCATGAAGAAGTCATAGCCCTCAAGGATGTCCTCTTCCACCTTGAGGAGCTTGCGCCCGGCAGAGGCGTCTTCCTCGCCCTCGGTGGTGAAGCTGGCTATATACTCGTCCACAGTGGGTCCGGCCCACCACTCGGTGCTTCTGGCGGCCACGTCCTCGGTGATGAGGAAGCCCTCTTCCTCGCAGTGGTCATAGAACATCTGAGTGGCCTCTTCGGGGTTGGCATAGGCCCACTCGTTGGCCAGGCGGGAGACCGCAACGGCGGTGGCTACGAGGTCAGCATTCTCGTCCAGGAACTGGGGGTGGACAAAGGTGCCGCAGATGGGGCTGTTGCCAAGCTGGCCGCAGTCGGTAACGCGGACATAGCCCGCGTCCTCGGCGGCGAAGGCGATGGCGTTCCAGCAGCAGAGCACGTCGCCGGTGCCGCCGGAGAAGACAGTCAGAGCGTTGGAATTGTCGGCGTTGGTGCTGACAACGTCAGCCAGGGACAGGCCGATGGACTGGAGGTAGGCCGCCAGGACCATCTGGGCAGAGGTGCCGGAGGGGTAGATGCACTCCACGCCCTTCCAGAGCTCGGGGTTGCCGGGATCCTTGGCCAGCTCAGAGTCGGGCCGCACAAAGATGGCCATGTTGTCCTCATAGTCGGTGGACTCGATAAACTCGTAATCATAGGTGGACAGGCCGATGGCTATGCCGCCTATGCCCAGGATGCACAGATCCCAGTCGGAGCCGGCCTCGAGCATGGCGGGGCCGCCGGTGAAGCACACGAACTCGGTGTCGATGTTCAGCGCGTCAAATACACCAAGCTGCTCGGCAAAGAGATAGGTGTAAGAGTGGATGGAGCCGGTGAACATGGCCACACGGAGCGTCTGGGTCTCCTCAAAGGGAGTCAGGCCCCAGGTGAGGTCCTCGGCGGGAGCCTCTTCGCCGCCCGCGGCGGCAGGGGGCTCAGTCTCGGCGGGAGCGGGTTCGGAGCCGCAGGCCGCAAGGGCAAAAAGCATGCACAGGGCCATAAGCAGGGCGATGATCTTTTTCATGTCATTGTTCCTTTCTGAAATGATTCTCGGTTCTTTTTCGGAATGAAAACCCTGTTTATTATCTTATAGGATTTTCCCATTTCGTCAAATGTAAAATACGCAAACGTTTTTGTTGTGCAATTTTTACAAAAATATAAAATTTGTCAAAGGGACGTTGCTTTTCAGCGGAAACTTGCTTTAAACTTGCGGTGTATGCGAAACTCGACAGAGGAGGGGCTTATGAGCACTATAAAAGACGTGGCGAAATATGCGGGCGTATCCCCGTCCACAGTGTCCCGGGTCCTGAGCGGCCAGGGGCCCTCAGCCGCCTCGGAAAAGACCAGGGAAAGGATCTGGGAGGCCGTGCGCGCCACCGGCTATTCCGTCAACGAGACCGCCCGGAGCCTCCGGAAGAAGGAGACGGGCAGCCCGGGGACAGAGCAGTCCATAGACTGTATCCTGGCAAGGGAGCTGGACTATTTTATCGACCCGTTTTTGTCCTCCCTGCGCCATGTGATGGAGGAGGTGCTCTTCAAAAGGGGCTACAGGCTCCGGGCCCAGTTCGGTATATCAGACCTGAAAAGCCACCTGAGCGAGGGCGACAGGAAAAAGGACGCGGCGATAATCCTGGGCCGTATAGACAAGGCCAGCGTGAAGGTGCTTAAAAGCAACTATAACCACCTTATATACGTGGGCCTTCAGGATCTGGACCTGGGCATAGACAGCGTCATATGCAGCGGCTACGAGGCCGTGTGCCAGGCCATGGACTATCTGGTCTCACTGGGCCACAAGAGGATATGCTATATCGGCGAGACCAAGGACGAGCAGCGCTATACCGCTTATCTGGACAAGGTGAAGGAGCATGGCATAGTCTCGGATAAAAAGCTCATTATAAACGTGCTCTTCACCCCGAGCGACAGCTATGTGGGCCTGAAAAAGGCCCTGGACAACGGTCTTGACTGCTCCGCCATCCTCTGCGCCAACGACGTCTCCGCCGTGGGTATCCTGAAGATACTGAAGGAATATCACATCTCCGTGCCGGAGGATATCTCCATGATCTGCGTGAACGACGTGGAGTTCATCCGCTATCTTGAGCCCATGCTCACCACCATGTCCGTCCCCACGGAGGAGATGGGCAGCCATGTGGTGCGCCTGCTCATAGACCGGATAAAGCAGGAGCATTTTATCCCCGTGAAGCTGTATATCCCCAGCCGCCTGATAAAAAGGGATTCCTGCGCAGAAAAGTGGTAGCCCCCCGCCCCGAAGCCGCCCCTGTTTACTCAATTACGCAACGAAAACGTTTGTGCATATTGCCTTGACATCCGCCGGGGCCAAACGTATAATTTTCGTAAAAACAGCGGCCAGGTCCGCAGTCAGAATATAAAAACAGGAGGAGACATGTTATGAACGAGAGCCCAGCGCTGAACCGGAGCGGGATGCTCCTGCCGGACATTTCCAGGGGTTTCAGCTGCCCCCAGAGGTATATCCAGGGTCCGGGAGAATTCAAGAACATTTTCAGCTATGGCAGCAGATACGGAAGCAACTTCATTTTCCTCATCGACGGCGGGATCTTCGAGATGGTCTCCGCCGCGATAGACGCTGTAGAGTCCCGGGAGGGCTGCTCCTTTGAGCTGGTCCGCTATTCCGGCGAGTGCTGCATGGAAAATGTAATGGACCTGGCGGAAAAGGTGCGGGGGCTTAGCCGGGGCGTCCTTGTGGGCGTCGGCGGCGGCAAGGCCCTGGACACCGCGAAGCTCGTGGCCGACGAGGTGGACTTTCCCCGCATAATCGTCCCCACCTCCGCCTCCAGCGACGCTCCGGCGGCGGACTGGGCCGCGGTATACACCCCCGAGGGCGTGCACATCTCCGGCCGTCCCACCAGGCGCAGCACAGAGCTCGTGCTGGTAGACTCCGACTTTATCGTCGGCGCTCCCGCCCGGCTTTTCTCCGCCGGCATAGGCGACGCTCTTGCCACATGGTTTGAAGCCCAGGCCTGCATGAGAGCCTACACGCCCAACTGCGTGGGCCGGGGCTACAGGAGCTGCCGGGCGGGCCTGGCCGTATCGGAGGAGTGCTACAGGATACTCATGGAAGACGGCGTCGCCGCTCTTCGGGCCGTGAAGGCCCACCAGGTCACAGAGGCGGTGGAAAACGTCATCGAGGCCAACATCCTTCTCAGCGGTCTGGGCTTTATAAACGGGGGCCTGGCCGGGAGCCACGGCTTCCACAACGGCTTTTCCAACATTCCCGGGAGCAAGAAGGCCCTCCACGGCGAGATAGTGGCCTTTGGCCTTATCTGCCAGCTCGTCCTTGAAAACGCTCCGGCTGAGCTTATAGACAAGACCCTGGCCTTCCTCAAGGCCACGGACCTGCCCCTCACTCTTGAGCAGATAGGCATAGAGCTCAGCGAGGAGAATCTGGATACCATCACCGAGCACAGCCTGAACAAAAACGTCCTCATCCACCACGAGCCCGTGGCCGTGAACAAGGCCCTGCTGAAAAGCGCCATAATAATGGCCGACGACCTGGGCCGCCGCTTCATCGCCAGCGGCAGATAAGCCCCGCTGAGCAGCTCAAAATAGAAACAGCCATGGAAAAGGCCCGAAGGCCTTTTCCATGGCTGTTCACATTTACTCAGTGGCGCGGGGAAGCTCTATGTCGAACTTTTCGTCCTTGTAATAGCTGTATCGGTCCTCTTCCCCGATGGGCCTCAGGACGCGGCAGGGGTTCCCCGCGGCGATGACCATGGGCGGCACATCCCTTGTTACCACGCTGCCCGAGCCGATGACCGCCCCCCGGCCAATGCTTATCCCGGGGTTTATAACTGCGCCGGCGCCTATCCACACATCGCTCTCTATCCGGATGGCTCTTCCGTATTCATACTGGGTCGCCCTGGTCTCCGGATGGACAGGGTGTCCGGCGGCGGAGATGGTCACGTTGGGCGCAATCTGCACATTGTCCCCAATATAGACCGGGGCCACATCCAGGATAACGCAGTTATAGTTGCAGATAAAATTGTCGCCCACATGGATGTTGTAGCCGTAATCACAGAGGAAGGGGCTGTTGACCCAGGGCTTTTTCCCAAGGCTGCCGAATATCTCCCGCAGCAGTCCCTCCGCCTGTTCCCTGTCCTCAAAGGGGCAGGCATTGAATCTGGCAAGCCTCCGCCGGCAGAGGCTCTGCTCGGCCAGCATGCCCTCATCGCAGATATACGGAAGCCCGGCCTGTCGTCTGTCTTTGCCGTTCATCGCCCGCTCTCAGACTATCCAGCCGATGGGCGGCCGCTCATCACCCCAGGGCAGGAGGATGGGCTCCAGGGTGGGGCGGAAGGGGACCATCATGTATATTTCCTCGATCCGCCTGAGGATATCCTCAGACAGGGGGCCTTTTTCCGAGAAGGCAATGGTCTCGCTTATCTCCTTTTTGTTCCTTGCTCCGACGAGCACGCAGTCCACATCCTGGTTGGAGAGCACGAAGCGCAGGGACATCTCCACAATGCCCATGCCGGTCTCGTCAAGGAGCCTGTACAGGGCCTTGAACTGCTCTTTTCTTGGTCTGCTCAGCCAGGGGGCACCGTTCTCGATCAGGTCGTCATGGCGCTGGGCCAGAGAGCCCTGCTGCAAGGGGGCGGAGCAGATGATACCCATGTTGTGTTTCTTCGCGGTGGGGAATATCTCATAGCGGGCCTCCTGCCACAGCAGGCTGTAGTTGAAGGCGGTCTGCACGACGTCGAACAGGCCGGTATCTATCACCTTGGCCATCTCGTGGGCCGTGGTGCCGCCCACGCCCGTCCATTTTACCCAGCCCTTCTGCTTCATCTCCTCCAGAGCCTCCATCACGGGACCCTCATAGCTGTTATAGTCTGTGAACCAGGCCATTTGCCCTTCCCGCTCCGGTTCGTGGATATACAGCAGGTCTATCACGTCGCAGCCAATATCCTCCATGCTCTTCTCCACCGAGTCGAGGATATCCCGGCGTGACCTGGGGTCAAAGGGAGGGGGCATGCCTATCTTGGTGGATATCATGGGCATACTGCCGCTGTGATCCTTCAGGACCTGGCCCAGGACCTCCTCGCTGTTTTTGTAAGAGGGGGCCGTGTCGATAAAATTCATGCCCTTGTCCAGGGCGTAATATGTGGCTTCCTTGGCGTCCTCCAGCTCCCCGGTGCCCAGGGAGGACAGGTACAGACAGCCCAGGGAGAGGCGGCTGAGCTCAAGGTCGGTGCGGCCGCATTTTCTGATCTCCATTTTTCTTGCCTCCTTGCTTCAGTTGTCCGACAGCTTTATAAGGGCCTTGACCGCCTTTCTGGCGCGGACGTGCTCATAAGCCGCCGGGGCGTTTTTCCAGGTGAAAATGTTCTCCTTATCCAGCCAGTTGGCCGCATCCAGCTTTCCGGCGCGGATAAGATCAATGACCTCTTCATGGGTCTCCGCCTCGTCATATATCCCGGCATAGGAGTTGAAAAAGCGGAAGTATTTCGGCCCGCCCACAGGACCTATGGTGTAGCTTGTAAAGTCGCTCATGCCGTAGAGCGCCGCGGTGCCGCCCTCCTTCAGGGCCGGCATATAGGGCGTCAGGGTCTCCTTTTTGCCGGTGGCGTCTATGATATAGTCCAGCGCTCTGCGCTCTTTTTCCACAAAGGCGGCCAAAGCCTCTTTGTTTTTATAGTCGATGAAGCGCTCCACGCCGGTGTTCAGGGTGCATTCCCTGCGGAGCTCGCTGCCCACCACGGTGACTTCCGCACCTTTTACCGCGGCGCAGGCCGCGATGGACATACCGTTCCCGCCGGAGCCCACCACCAGGACCTTGTCCCCCGCTTTTACGCCCATCCGGTTGACCCAGGACAGGTTTTCACGCCAGGTGATCACCATGGTGGCATCCATGGGCTCGATAATGCCCTCGGGTATCACCTGGTTCACCCGGTAATAGTCCCAGCTCTCCCTGGGCAGACCGTCGGCCCACATGGCCTTCCAGTCCAGCGCCAGGCCGTATTCAGCCA
>DBGBEC010000076.1:0-5179 GCA_048477415.1 Candidatus Limivicinus sp.
GTCCTTTTTATGTATGGCGAAAGATCATTTCCTGAAAAATGCCGCGGCGATGGCTCCGGGGCCGGCGTGGGTGCCGATGACGCTGCCTATAAGGGTATAGCGGGGCTCCCGGCCATGCTCTGCCCACAGGCTGCGGCTGTCTTCAATATAGCGCCATAAAAGCGCGTCGCTCAGTCCGGTGTATCCCAGCAGCAGGGGCTTTGAAAAATCCACTCCTCCGGCCTTTTCTATCTCTTTTATAAGAAGGTTGTTGCCCTGCTTCGAGCCCCTGGCCTTGCCAAGGATCAGTATCTTACCCTCACGGATGGTGACAACGGGCTTTATCCCCAGGATACTGCCGGCAAAGGCGGCCGTTTTGGATATGCGCCCACCCCGCTTCAGATATTCCAATGTGTCAAGCATGGCGATGACACAGAGCTTCTCCCGCTCCTGCGCCAGCCTCGCGGCCAGGGCCCTCGCGTCAAGGCCCTGGTCTCTGAGCCTCAGGGCCAGCTCCGCCAGTATCCCGGAGGCAATGGCCACCGTGCCCGTATCCACAACGAATACTCTGTCTTCATGCTCGGCCGCTGCGATCATCGCGCTCTGATATGTTCCGGAGAGCTGAGAGGACAGGGTGAGCACCACTGCCGTATCTCCGGCGGCCCGGAGCTTTTCAAATTCCGCCTCAAAAGCAGCGGGACCGGCCTGGCTGGTGCGGGGAAGCACATCGCTCTTCATCAGCTTTTGATAAAACTGCCTGTGATCTATAGTCACGCCGTCTATATACTCCTCCTCACCGAAATTGACAGTCAGCGGGACCACCCTTACCCGGCTTTTCACTTCCTCAGTCATATCGGCGGTTGAATCCACGATTATTTGAACGCTCATTTTTTCTCCTTCTCCAATATATCCGCGCCTGCCGGAAGACCCTCACGGCTGAGCTGACGAAGATTATCCACAATGCTGTCCATTACCTGGTTAAAGGCTGCGCGGCTCTCCTGGCTGAGCCCCCGTACCGCCAGCTCCACGGCCAGGTCTGCCCGGCGGCACACATGCTCCGCAGCCTGCCGCCCCTCCCCGGTAAGCAGGAATACGCCGCCATAGCGGTTTTGATGGCCCCCCTGCTTCAGCGCGAGGCCCTTTCCGATGAGCATATTCATCATCCGGGAGACGTCCGCCTTGTCCTTGCCCAGCTTTTCGCAGAGCTGCGGCGCAGTCACCCCCTCGGGCATACGGGCCATGGCCGTAAGATATATGGCGTGGCTCCCTTTTAAACCGTAGCCCTCCAACTCCTCCGCTGCGATCTTGTGCCAGTAGCGTGAGATCTCCGCGATCGTCAGGGAGAACCACTCGAACTTGTCCAGCATTTTTTCGCCCCCTGTCTCTGAACGATATAGAAGTTGAATCATCAATATCTCGGTGTATTTTAAACGAAAGATGTTGAAATGTCAACATCTTTCGTCCGCAAAAACGTTATGATACGGTCTTGGCTCAGGAAGCGCTCAATTTGCGCAGCTTATCCGCGTCGGTAAGCTCTACAGCTCCCCGGGTCAGCTTTACCATGCCCTCGCTTTGAAAATAGCGGAGCATCCTTGTCACCACTTCCCGGGCGGTGCCCAAATGATTTGCGATCTTCTCATGGGTGACAGAAAGGGACAGGCTGTTTTCCAGCCCGCTCTCCTGAATAAGAAAACCGGCCAGGCGCTTGTCAAAGCTTTTCCACATGACCTGCTCCATAAGCCACATCACGTCTGAAAAGCGGCTGCTTATTATGTCGTTGGTGTAATTGGCAAGAGGGGCAGACGTGCCTGTGAGCTCCTTGTATACATCGGGCGGGATGACCCAGGCCTCGGTGTCTTTCTCCGCCTCGATGTTTATGTCAAACTGAATGCTTTTCATCATGCAGGAGGCGGAAAAAAGGCAGATATCCCTTTCAAACAGCCTGTATATGCTTATCTCACGCCCCTCTTCCGAAATGATAAAGGCCCGGAGCTGGCCGGAGCACAGCAGAAGAAGTCCCATACAGTCGGCGGAGCCGTTATGTACAAGGCTGCCTTTTTTAAAGCTTCTCAGAACGGCGGCGGAGCTCAAACGCTCCTGCTGCTGCTTATTAAGCATGTCCCACATGGGGAAAAAATCGCGTATCTCCATATAATTACCTCCCGCGGCGAGGATAAGTATAAAATAATTTGCCCCATATGTCAAATATCCCTGGCTTTGTGACATGATCGCAGTGCTTTGGCCGGGCAGGGGCCTTGTAAAGTCGGGCGTTATCAGCTATAATCAGGTGGATAAAAAAGGGGGCTCTTCGCATGGATGAGATAATAGAAAGCGGAATTTTATATATAGTGGCCACACCCATCGGCAATTCCCGGGACATGTCGCCCCGGGGCGCCCAGATACTGGCCGAGGCGGATATCATCGCCGCCGAGGACACAAGGCGCTCCATGGTGCTTCTAAACAAGCTTGAGATACGAAACAAGCTCGTCTCTAACCACAAATTCAACGAGTATGGCAAGGCAAAGTATTTCATAAACGAGCTTAAAGCCGGGAAAAACATCGCCGTCATAAGCGACGCCGGCACCCCCTGCATATCCGACCCCGGAAACGAGCTTATCAAGGCCGCGGTTGGAGAGGGGATAAGGGTGGTTGGCATTCCCGGCTGCTGCGCCGCGGTGACGGCCCTGTCCATTTCCGGCTTTGATCTCAGCTCGTTCATGTTCTGCGGCTTTTTCCCCCGGGAGAACAGCGAGAGGAGAAAGCTCCTTGAAAGGCTCCGCCGGGCCGACACCAGGACCTTTGCCTTCTACGAGTCACCAAAGAGGATAATGGAGCTGGTGGATTTCTTTGTTGAGCAGCAGGCGGGGGTAAAGCTCTGCCTCTGCAACGACCTTACAAAGCTCCATGAAATGTGCTTTCGCGGCAGTCCCGCCCAGGTCAAGGAGCAGCTTCTTCAAAAGGGCAGCTATGACAAGGGGGAATATGCCCTGATCCTGGAGCTGGAGCCGGAGTATATTTTCAACAAAGTGGAACACCTGGTCTCTGCCGAGGCAATGCTGGTAGACGCCATGGTGAAAGGAGGCCTTTCTCCCCGGGACGCGGTGCAGGCTGTGCTGGAGGACGAGAACAATTCCTACAGCAAGAACGAGCTTAAGGCCGCCGCGCTCAGCCTGAAAAGGCTTTTTGGAGGCTGATGAGCTATGGATAGAGAAAAAACAAGGCTGCTGCGCGAGTTGGAGGCCGCCCTTGACAGCCTGAGCAAGGCTGTGTTCAGCCAGTGTGTGGACAGCGCCTGGCCCAGCCGGGTCAGTGTGAGGCCGGTGCTCATAAAGGGCGGGCGGAGCTTCCAGCTTGAGAAGATACAGAACAACAAGGCCTATCATGAAAATCTCAGCCGTGAGGACCTGCTGAAGACGGCCGCCCTGGAGCTGGACGGCCGTTATCGCCAGGCCCTTATCGTCACCCGTGACAGCACGAGCCAGTTTGTCCTCCGTCGGGACGGCAGCTATAAAAAAAGCGGCGGAGCCTCGCTGCCACGGCCCGGAAAACAGGAACTGAGCCACGACCGGGAAAAGGAATATATCCTTCGGGAGGGGGAAAACATCCCCGCCCTTGTGGACCTGGGGGTCTTCACCCGGGAAATGAAGATAGTCCGGGCGAAATATGACAAGTACAAGCAGATAAACCGCTTTGTGGAGCTCATAGACCAGCAGTTTTCAAAAAGCGGCATGGAAAGCATCACCATCCTGGATTTTGGCTGCGGCAAGTCTTATCTGACCTTCATTTTGTACTATTACTTTTCCGTCAAAAGGGCCATGGACGTGAAAATAATCGGCTATGACCTGAAAGAGGATGTGGTAGAGCGCTGCAATCTCATTGCGGAGAAATACGGGTATACGGGCCTGAGCTTTGTCCGGGCCGATGTAGGCCGGGACAGGCTCTATGACCGGGATATTGACATGATAGTCACCCTTCACGCCTGCGACACCGCCACGGACTATGCCCTGGACTACGCCGTCAAAAAGCAGGTCAAATACATCTTTTCTGTGCCCTGCTGCCAGCACGAGGTCAATTCCTCAATAAAAAAAGGCGGGGAGCTGGATGTGTTTTTAAAGCACGGCATTATAAAAGAGCGGATGTGCTCCCTGCTGACAGACTCGATAAGGGCCCTGGTCCTGGAGGATATGGGCTATGATGTGGACATGATAGAGTTCACAGACTTTGAGCATTCGCCCAAAAATCTTATGATAAGGGCGGAGCTGAAAGGAAAGAGAGGCAGCTCCGGCAGAGAGCGGGCCCGCGCCCTTTCAGAGCGCTACGGCTTCCGCCAGACCCTGCTTGAGCTTGAGCCAGTATAAAATTTTTGAAAAGATATTTCAAAATTTTTGTATTTTTCCGTTCATATACTTGTGAGCGCCGTAAATAAGTGCTAAAATCGCAGTTGATAAGCACTATGAACAGGAGAGAGAATGGATAAATATCTTCGCCACAGAAAGACCTGGAGCCTGCTCTACAGGCTTCTGCACAGATACATAGAAAACCGCTTTAATTTCAGCCACGATGTGTTCAGCACTCCGGGCCCATGCATCGTCATACCGAACCATGTCACAGCCTGGGACCCGCTTTTGGTGGCTATGAGCTTTCCGGAGAAGCAGATGTATTTTGTGGCCAGCGAGCACCTCTTCAGAAAGGGGCTGGTAACAGCCATTTTGAACTACCTGGTCGAGCCCATATCCAGAAAGAAGGCGTCCATGGGCGCTGATACGGTAAAAGCCTGCCTGCGGCACCTGAAAGAGGGCCGCTCCATCTGTCTTTTCGCCGAGGGCGAGGCAAGCTGGGACGGGCTGAGCGGAAAAATATTCGAGGCCACGGGCAAGCTTGTGCGTATCTCCGGGGCGAGCCTTGTAACCTACAGGATAGAGGGGGGATACCTCTCTCTGCCGCGCTGGGGAAAGGGGCTGCGCCGGGGCCGGATGAAGGGCGGCGTTGTCCGCTGCTATAGCCCGGAAGAGCTTAAGGCCATGAGCCCGGGCGAGATAAACCAGGCCATAGACCGGGACATCTATGAGGACGCCTGGCAGCGCCAAAGAGAGGAGCAGACGGCGTTCAAAGCGGCGAAACCGGCGGAGCTTTTGGAGCGGGGCCTGTTTCTGTGCCCGGAATGCCGCCGTATCGGCCGTCTTCAAAGCCGGGGCGGGAG
>DBGBEC010000077.1:0-15400 GCA_048477415.1 Candidatus Limivicinus sp.
TTATCTCATACAGCATCCCCGCAGGGACAAAACTCAGCATCGTTCATATTGCGGATCTTATGAACATCAGCCGTACTCCTGTAAAAGAAGCCCTGGAGCAGTTGCGGGAGAGCGGCCTTGTTGTAACTGAAGAAGGGAAAAAGGGCTATTATGTGTTTGATATGTCCCACGGCTCCCTCGAACAGCTTTTTATGGCGAGAAAAGCCCTGGAGGGGACGGCGGCCTTTCTCTGTGCTCAGCGTAATTTCGGCATAGACCTGAAAGCGCTGGAGCGGCTGACAAAACTTATCGGAGCCTCCTTTGAAAAGCAGTATTTCAATAAATTTTCTCTGATAGACCAGGCTTTTCACCGCCTTATTATCGACTCCTGCGGGAATCCACTTATAATACGCATGTATAAGAGCATAGAAAAAATAAACAGTTATTATTCAATGCGCTCTCAGGAGTATATTCGCTCCAAATGCATGGAGGCCAGTTTCAAAGCCATCGTGGGCCAGCATATTGCAATATACCGGGCCATAGAGGTTGGGATACCGGAGCTTGCAGAGATGGCGGCCAAGTCCCATCTCGACGCAGGCTATAACCTTTGCCTCCGCTATCACACCAGCATGGGCAATAATGTGCTCTAAAGCCATATGAGACCCAGGAAAGGGGCTGGCTCAAAATAGCGACGAAAAAAGCAGAGGTACAGGCTGTGAAAAGCAGTGACTGTAGCTCTGCTTTTTTGTATAATTTCGGTGTGAGCAAGAACAATACCGGGACATATTGCCGCACATCAGGTAGTGTCAGGAGCAATGCGCAAATTTGTTTTTGCAGTCTGGTAAAAAACTATTGAAGAGGGGCGAATGATCGCCCCTCTTCAGGTCCTGTTATTTAAGCATATCCTCTATTATGGATTTCGGTCTGACGCCCACGGCACTGCCTTTTATCTTGCCGTTTTCAAAGACCATAAGGGTGGGTATGCTGGATATTCTGAACCGGGCCGCCAGGTCGGGCTGCTCGTCGATATCTACCTTGCCCACCTTGACCACGCCCTCCTGCTCCTCGGCTATCTGGGCGATAGTAGGGGCCAGCATTTTGCATGGACCGCACCAGGTGGCCCAGAAGTCCACCAGAACGGGCTTATCGGACTTGAGCACCTCTTCTTCAAAGTTCTGCTGTGTAAGAATTATCTCTGCCATTTTTATTTCTCCCTTCATTTTTCGTTTGAAACTATTTCTTCTATATAAGCTTTTAGCTTTTCTTCAGACAGGGCGCCCAGATGAGAGGCGCTTACTGTGCCGTCTTTATCAATGAAGACCGTATAGGGCAAGGAATATACATTATAGGCCTGGGCCGCGGCGTACTCGGTGTCAAAGTACACCGGAAAGCTGTACCCTTCCTCGTCCAAAAACTCCTCCACCTTCTCTACCGTGTCCCGATACCCGTCCGTCATATTGACCATCATGAACTGGACCTGGTCCCCGTATTCCTGACAGAGCTTGTCAAAGGCGGGCAGCTCGGAGCGGCAGGGGCCGCACCAGGTGGCCCAGAAATTGACCACCAGGGGCTTTCCAAAGCTTTCAGAGAGCTGGTGCTCCTCCCCTTCCCGGTCAAGCACCGTGAAATCAGGGGCCGGTTCCGCCGAAGCGTCCTCCGCACCGGAGGAGCCCCCCGCCGCGCCATATCCGGCGCTCAGGCTATTATACCACCTTACTCCCCCCGCGAGCAAGAGCACAAGGGCGAGAGCGAGCAATATCGTAAGCACATTTCTTTTCATAACTCACCTCACGAAAACAGGGCCAGGAGCTTGTTGAGCAGGCCGAACATCATCATAACGCCAACCAGGATAAGAAACAGTCCGCATACTATATTTATTACCCGATAATGCCTTTTTATGAAGCTGAACGCAGAGTTTAGCTTGTCGATAAGCACAGCGGAGATAATAAAAGGCAGGCCCAGACCCAGCGAGTATGTCACGAGGAGCAAAAGCCCTTTCCCGGCGGTGGCGGCGCTGGAGGCCATCATGAGAGCCGAGCCCAGAAAAGCCCCGACGCAGGGGGTGAGGCTGACAGAATATATCACCCCGAAGAGGAAAGCGGAAAACACGCCCTTTATCTCACGCCCGCTGTCCATGCCCCTGAAAAAGGGAAGCTTTATCACTTCAAGATAGCCCAGGCCGAAAAGCACCACGATAAGCCCGCTTATGATATTCACCGCCGTCTGGTACCTGGTCAGAAGAGAGCCGAGACTTCCCGCAAAGAGGCCGAGCAGGCTGAATGTAAAAGTGAAGCCCAGCACGAAAAACAGCGCCCGGAGAAAAACATGCCCCTTCTTATCGGCATTGCCCGCAAAGTATGAGACATACAAGGGGAGCATTGGCAGCATACAGGGGGATATGAAGGAGATGATACCTTCAAGAAACGTGATGACAAACTGCATTTTTTTGACCTTTCCTGTGTTATGGGCACATTCTACCAGTCCCGGGGCGTTTTATCAGTGATAAAGTCACATAAATGGAGCCCGATACCTCCGGAGCGCTTACACGCCCCGGAGGTATTTGAGCTCCCAGTTAGCTTCAGGCCGGTGTATTGAGTATCGCCATGAACTCGTCCCCGCTTATGGTCTCTTTTTCATAGAGGTACCTGGAGAGTTCGTCCAGCTTATCCCGTTTGTCCCTTAATATCTCAAGGGCCTTGTCGTGCTGCTTTTTGACCAGTTCCACCACCAGGCTGTCTATCTGCGCCTGAGTCTCGGCAGAGCAGCTAAGGCTGGCGTCGCCGCCAAGATACTGGTTCGTCACGGTCTCCATGGCCACCATGCCGAAGCTGTCGCTCATGCCGTAACGGCTGATCATGGCCCGGGCGAGCTTTGTAGCCTGCTCGATATCGTTTGAGGCTCCGGTGGTGGAGGTGTTGAAGACCAACTCTTCCGCAGCTCTGCCGCCGGTGTATGTGGCGATCTTGTTCTCTATCTCTTCCCGGCTCATAAGATAGTGGTTCCCCTCTTCGACCTGCATGGTATAACCCAGGGCACCGGAGGTGCGGGGGACGATGGTTATCTTCTGCACCGGGGCCGAATTTGTCTGCATGGCGGCAACCAGGGCATGGCCCGTCTCGTGGTAGGCGACAATCAGCTTTTCCCTGTCGGTCAGTATGGAATTTTTCTTCTGATAGCCGGCGATGACCACCTCGATGCTCTCTTCAAGGTCTGCCTGGGAGGCGAACTTTCTCCCGTCTCTGACGGCTCTCAGGGCGGCCTCGTTCACTATGTTCGCAAGCTCCGCGCCGGAGGCTCCGGAGGCCATGCGGGCCACCTTGGAAAGATCGATATCGTCGGATATGCGTATTTTCTTCGCGTGGACGCGCAGTATATCCTCCCTTCCCTTCAGGTCCGGCAGCTCCACCGGTACGCGGCGGTCGAAACGGCCGGGCCGGGTCAGGGCCGGGTCAAGGGATTCGGGCCGATTGGTGGCGGCCAGGATTATCACACCGCTGTTGCCCTCGAAGCCGTCCATCTCGGTGAGAAGCTGGTTCAGGGTCTGCTCCCGCTCGTCGTTGCTGCCAAGCTGATTATCACGTTTCTTGCCTATTGCGTCGATCTCGTCTATAAACACGATGCAGGGGGCTTTTTCCTTGGCCTGCTTGAACAGGTCCCTCACCTTTGAAGCGCCCATGCCCACGAACATTTCCACAAACTCAGAGCCTGACATGGAGAAAAATGGCACGTTCGCCTCCCCCGCGACGGCCTTCGCAAGCATGGTCTTGCCCGTGCCCGGAGGGCCTACAAGCAAAACTCCCTTGGGCATGGAGGCGCCGATCTCCCTGTATTTTTCCGGGTTGTGGAGATAGTCCACGATCTCGGTAAGGTTGTCTTTCGCCTCATCTACACCGGCCACATCGGAGAATTTTATACCGTCTGAGGATCTCACATACACCTTGGCGTTGCTCTTACCCATGTTGAACATCATGGAGTTGGGGCCGCCGCCGGCCTTGTTCATCATTTTCCTGTACAAAAACTGCCCAAAAGCCATAAAGATCAGGACAGGCAGCACCCAGGTTAGGAGCGCCATGAGCAGGGGCGAGCTCTGCTCCACTATCTCCCCGGAAAAGAGCGCCCCCGCTTCGTGGAGCCGCTCTGTCAGGCCCGGGTCTTCCATGGGCCCGGTTTTGTATATCTGCTCTTCCGCCTTGTCGGTAAAGATTATCTGGCTGCTGCTGATCTCCACCCGGCCGATATTCTTTTCCTCGGTCATCTCCATGAAGGTGCCGTAATCCACCTGTTTTACACGGCCCATCTGGATATACGGCATGGCAATAAGGTTGAATATCAACAGGACCAAAAGTGCCACAATGTAATAATACGCCAGTGGCCGGCGGGGCTTTTTAACTTCCTGCATTTTATTTCATCGTTCCTCTTTATCTGATTTATTTATAAACGGCTCAGACCACGGTCCCTCGTTCCTCAGGTCCTTCCGCTTTCAGCCTTTTTAAGTTCGCCCTCGTCTTCGTCCGCTCGCTTCAGCCTCATAAGGGCTCTCGTATTCCTTATGAAATACAGCGAAAACGACAGCAGCATTATCCATATGCAGATAAACACCAGTATCACAGACCAGGCATAGGGGATGTCAAACCACAGCACATGGATGACTATCACCCCGTAAAGCAGGGCAGTGCACAGCTTCCCATGCCAGTCCGCCCCCATCACACGGCCTGTTTTTTTGATGACCGCTAAGCTGAATATACCGGTGAGCAGCTCCTTCACCGCGATAAACAGCAGCGGAGCGAGCATGATCTTAAACCGCGTACACAGACAGGCGAGCATGGCGATCTGGCTGAGCTTATCGGCTATCGGGTCAAGAGCCTTGCCAAGGTCGCTGACCATGTTGAAGCGCCTGGCCACATAGCCGTCCACGATATCCGTGGCTCCGGACAAGGTCAGCACCAGGGCGGTCATCATATAGTCTGCCTTTTCTATATAAAGCCACATAAAAAGCGGTATCAGGCAAAGCCTGAAGATTGACAGTATATTGGGTATCGTCAGTATTTTACTTTTATCATTGCCCATAATATTCCTCCGTACTTTAAAAGCGGCGGCAGCGGAGATGTTCCGCAAAACCGCGCTGCTGCTTCTATTATGGGGTAATATAAACATTAAAATACAACTTTCGCTCAACTATTCCTCAACAATTGTTGAAGCGGATAAAGCGGGCTGTCCCCCTTATTTGTCGGGCAGAGTGACTGTGAAGACGCAGCCCCCCTCGGGCCTGTTTTCGGCCCGGACCCGGCCCCCGCACAGGCTCAAGACCCGCTTTACCAGGGCCAGGCCCAGACCGCTGCCTTCTTCCTTGCGGGAGCTGTCGCTCTGGTAGAATTTATCAAAAATGTGCTCCATGCTCTCCGGGGGGATACCGGGGCCCTCGTCCTCTATTTTTATCTCTGTCTCCTTCTCACCCGCTGACATTTTCACGCCTATGCGGCCCCCGTCCGGGCTGAACTTTATGGCGTTGCCGATGATATTGTTCCACACATGGGACATAAGTCCTTCATTTCCCATGTAGCCGCACTCCTCAAGCTCCAGGTCGAAGTCGATATCCTTCTCGCTCCACTTGGGTTCAAGCAGCAGGATGGAACGGCGTATCTGCTCGTCCAGCCTGTATTGGCTGTCCTTCCTTTGTATCGCCTGGTTTTCCAGCTTCGACAGCAGCAGGATATTCCCTACCAGCTCCGACAGCCGCCGTGTGTTCAAAAGTATCTTATCCGTATAGGCCCCCCGCTCCTCCACCGTGCAGCCATTATCCTGGAGGAGGGTCGCATAACCCTCAATGGCGCTTATAGGCGTTTTGAACTCGTGAGAGACATTGGATACAAAGTCGGTCTGCAATATCTCTGTGGCGCTCAGCTCCTTCGCCATGAGGTTGAAATTTGAATACAGCTCCCTTATCTCGTTTATATTGCTGTCTGTTGTGAGCCGCTGGGAAAAATCACCGGAGGCTACTTTGCTCATGGCTTTGCCCAGCTTCGTGATCGGAGCGAAAAACCACATGCTCAGGAAGCTGGTTATCGTGCCGCCGATAAGCAGGCTCAGCGCTATCTGCCACAGCGTCAGCGGGAGAAGTATCCTGTCTCCGGCCATTTCCCGGAACATGTACAGCAGGATGAGCGCTATCCCAGTGGTCAGCACTATCTCCCCCATGACGACCATGAAAAAATAAAAACGCAGATTGAAATGCCCGTTTTCCTTCATTGCTTTACCACCTTGTAGCCGAGCCCACGCATGGTGACTATCTTAAAATCCTTGTTGTCCCTGAACCTGTCTCTCAGCCTGCCGATATGGACGTCCACAGTGTGGGTGTCGCTTTCACTGTCATAGCCCCATATATCGTCCATAAGCTGCTGCCGGGTGAATATCTTCCCCGGGAAGGAGGCCATTTTATAAAGGAGCATGAACTCCTTTTGGGGCAGCACAAAGCTCTCCCCATCGAAGCTCACTGTCAGGGAATCGCACTCGAGCTCTGTGCCGCCTATGCTCAGGCGGCGCTCGTTTATCATCTGGGCCCTTCTAAGCAGCGCCCCCACCCTGAGCACCATTTCATTCACGTTTATGGGCTTGACCATATAGTCGTCGGTGCCGGAAACAAAACCCAGGCGCATATCGTCAAAGGCGTCCTTGGCGGTTATCATCATCACCGGGGTGTTTATCCCTGCCTCGCGGAGAGAGCTGACAAGCTGGTATCCATCCAGCTCAGGCATCATAATGTCGGAAATGATAAGGTCAAAATAGCCCTGGTCTATCCTGTCCAGAGCCTCCCTGCCGTTTGACACGCCCGTCACGCTGTAGCCGTTTTTCACCAGCACATGCTGAAAAAGCTGTCTGAGCTCGCTGTCGTCCTCGGCGATAAGTATTTTGAACATGGTCAACTCCCCTTTCTCTGTTTCTGCCCTGAGCTTACCCTGCCCTGCTGCGGCGAAGGCGCGCTCGAAAAACGGCAATAAATTGTCTTGAGCGCGGCTCGCCATTTTGAACCACGCTCAAGTAATTTTAAGTATAAGCTGTGCGGCTATTGCCAAACGCACACTCTCGTAGGCTCATCCGCGGCGCTGCCGCGGCATCGATCATGCGCATAGCCGTATAATATCTGGTACACAGTCGGGCCTCTGCCCTTGGGACACCCATATATTACCACAGTTTGCACAGAATTTACTGAAGAAAGATTAAACAAGATGTGAAAAAACTATTAACCAGGGCCTGAGAGCACCCCTGCGCCCCAGCCCTGGTCAAAGTAAGATTCAGTCGGTGGTGTAATTGTCAAAATAGCCCTGGATATAGACAATGGGCGTGCCCTTGTCGCCGCTGCCGGATGTCAGGTCGCAGAGGGAACCGATAAGGTCGGTAAGGCGGCGGGGCGTTGTGCCCTCTGACACCATCTGGCCGACCAGATCCTGGTCTTTTTCCTGTATCTTCCCTTTTATGGCGTCTCTCAGCGCCTCGCCGGAGAGCTGGGCAAAGTCGTTGTCCGCAAGATACTTGAGCTTCAGCTCGTTGGGCGTTCCCTCAAGCCCCGGGGTATAAGCCGGGGAGACCACCGGGTCGGCAAGCTCCCATATTTTGCCCATCGGATCCTTGAAAGCCCCGTCACCATAGACCATGACCTCAACATGACGCCCTGTAAGGCGGAGCATCTCGGCCTGAATATCATCGACAAGCCCCTGGCAGTCTCTGGGGAAGAGCTTTACCTTGTCCTCCGTGGCCTTGTTCGAGCCCAGAAGGCCAAATTTCTCGTTATAGCCGCTGCCGTTTATTGGGCCTGTCATTATCTCGTCCAGCCCCAGAATTATCTCTGCCCCGGCGGCCCTGAGCAGGCGCTTGCTGCGCTGCCTGGTGTGGATATCGCAGCAGATGACCCGCTTTGTGTAGTTGAGTATCTCCCTGGCGTCATTGGCGAAGATGACCTGGGCCTCGGCCCCGCTCTCCCGGATGAGCTCGCTGTAATAGCTAACATAGTCCACCCCGGTAAAGGGGTGCTTGTTGTCCCCGAAGAGCTCCCTGTAGCGCTGAAGGCTCAGCACATCCCTGTAGGGATCGATGCCCGCCCTGTCCAGCATGTCCCAGTCCACAAGATGGTTTCCCACCTCGTCAGAGGGATAGGATAGCATGAGGACCACCTTCTTAGCCCCCTTGGCTATGCCCCGGAGACATACGGCAAAGCGGTTGCGGCTGAGTATGGGGAAGATAAGACCCACAGTCTCTCCGCCAAGCTTGCTTCTCACATCCTGGGCAATATCATCCACCGTGGCATAGTTGCCCTGGGCTCTGGCTACTATGGCCTCGGTCATGGCGATGATGTCCCTGTCGCGTATCTCAAAGCCCTCCTGCTTCGCGGCGGAGAGAACGCTGTCGGTCACGATGGTCTTAAGCTCGTCCCCTTCACGGATAATGGGAGCGCGGACGCCCCTCGAAACTGTTCCTACCATGCGGCTCATTTAAAGCACCTCTGTTTATCAGTTTATTACAACAATGCAGTATACTACATTGCCGCCGGGATGTAAAATATTTTTTTATAAAAAACCCTCTTTTTTTACGCTTTGCCGGGCATTTCGCAAAAAACACCCGGAGTGAGGCCCCGCTCGGTATTGGGCACCATCGCTCCGGGCTTTGTCTGTTCAGATGTATCCCTTATCTGTCAAAGGCGGGATTCACGGCGTATACGTTCTTCTGGTCCATCTTTTCTATGGCCCTTCTCAGCCCCTCGCCGAAGCGCTGATAGTGGACTATTTCCCGTTCTCTCAGGTATCTTATAACATCGTTTACATCCGGGTCATCACTGAGGCGGAGTATATTGTCATAAGTCACCCTGGCCTTCTGCTCGGCGGCCAGGTCTTCGTTCAGGTCGGCTATGACGTCGCCCTTCACGGCCATGCTGGCCGCGTTCCAGGGGAAGCCCGAGGCCGCCGTGGGGTAGATCCCCGCGGTATGGTCCACGAAATATGCGTCAAACCCGGCCCTCTTTATCTCCTCCGGGCTCATGCTGCGGGTGAGCTGATGGACGATAGCCCCTATCATCTCCAAATGCCCCAGCTCCTCCGTCCCAATATCCGTCAAAAGCCCCTTGAGCTCCGGATATGGCATGGAATAACGCTGACTCAAATACCTAAGCGAAGCCCCAAGCTCCCCATCCGGCCCGCCGTATTGTCAAAAGATATAATATTCATGCGTAAAAATAAAGGACCAGTCTGGAATGGGCTTTATCGTAGACTATGTGTGATATAACGCTCTTCAGGGCCGCGTTTTTTGCTGCCTCGGTAGCGGCCTCGGAGCGGAGGAGGTACAAAACGTCACTGACCTTTTGTACATATGCGTCCAGATCTATCGGCTGCGTCTTGGTCAGAGCGGCAAGGCCTTCAAGCTCTTTGATCCTATCAATGAGCTTTTTCTTTTTTGCGGCGTACTCCTGGAGCGTATCCACTCCGGCCTCATACGCCTCTTGGACGCGGCGGAGCTTGGCGCGCTCAGCAGATATCAGTTTTTCATGATCCGCCGCCGGAACTGCCTCGTCCGCCTGCTTGGGAACCAATGGAAAGGCACAGCAGGCCACTGCCTGCTCAAGCGCCGCGATCACAAGTCGATTCGCCTTGGCAATAGACAGTGAGTGCGACACCGGACATTTGCCCCGGGTATAGTTATGACACTGCATTGACGGGCAGGTAAGCGTCAGGGCCGTGAGCGTAGCCCCACAGGCGGAGCAGCGGACGAGGCCCTTGAGCATCCAATCGACGGGCTGGTCTCTGCGCTCGTACTTCCGACTGGCCCTCGCTTCCATTTCAAGCCTGCGCTGAACACTGTCCCATAATTCCATGTCTATGAGGGCTTGGTGAGAACCGTCCACGATCATGTTGTCCGGGTCGTCATAGCGTCGTACTGAAGCGGCACGACGCTTTGGATTCCAGCGGATCTTGCCTATATAGAGTGGGTTGTGCAGGATATAGTCTATGTACCGGTTATCGGGCGGGTTTCCTCTGGTCGTGAGCACGCCTTCGGCACCCAGCTCCCGGGCGATCGTCGTTTTTCCCTTGCCGCTGTCATAGTCGGCAAATATCCTGCGGACGATATCAGCCTGGGCGTTAGGGACATATTTTTTGCCCTCCAGATCGTAGCCAAGTCCCCCATGGCATACCGGCTCCCCCCGTGAGACTTTTTCCTCCATCCCCCTTTTGACCTCGGCGGCCAGACGTATACTGTAAAATTCGTCCATCCACTCAAGGATCCTTTCTATCAAAGACCCAAAAGGTCCCTCGGCCAGAGGTTCAGATATGCTAACCACATCAACGCCGCAGCGGGCGAGCATCGACTTATATACTATGCTTTCCTCCTGGTTTCTGGCAAAGCGGGAGTATTTCCAGACGAGCACAGCTTCAAATGGGCTGTCTTTATCCTTGGCCATGCCGATCATCCGCTGGAACTCCGTCCGCTTTGCGGCGCTGCGCCCTGAAATGCCATCGTCAACAAAGACAAATTCATCCGGCACGATATATTCATTTTTAGAGGCGTAGTCCCTTATCAGCTTTAGCTGGCTGTCAAGACTGTATTCATCCTGGCGCTCCGTCGATACACGGAGATACGCGGCCGCGACCTTCATGCTCCACCTCCGTTGTGTCCAATTTGGGCACATTTTCTCCCCTTGTGCCATTTCTTCGGGCAGGTTCATGATACGATATCTTTCTGTGGAAGTCAACAAAAAGCAGCAAAAAATATGTGAAAAAAACAGCGGCGGGATATACCGCCGCTGTTAAACTATGCGCCAGCCTGCACCTACATTAACCCCCTGCGCGATACGCAAGACATCGGGGCAGGGCGGCGCTGTTTAGCATTGTTGCCGGGCGTTACTCCGGCCTGGTCGCTTTAGGTGTGAACTGAGGGTCATGCTCTACACGGAAGGCAATCAGCTCAATGAGATAATCCGCGCATTTACGCTTTTCAGCCTCCCAGTCTTGAATTGTCCGCAGCGGTATTCTGCCCAGCCTCCGCCCAAACTCGGTCTGGCTTAATCCGGTGCTTTTGCGTATTTCTTTAATCGTCTTCATGTTCCGTTATTTTTGCCCCTTTGATTTCAGATACTTTGCCCCGACATAGGCGAGTTTTATCACGCCAGCCGCGATGAAGAATATACCTAATTTCCAAAGCATACTTGACAGTGTTGCGGTTTCTTGATAGAATACGGGCGGGTGGTTAGCCCACCCGTGTTCTATTATGTGAGCTTATCAATGGTCAAAATAATAAGCCCCACAATCAGGTCTACAATTGCACTCACCACGATGCTCTGAACATCGAGTGCATTTGTAGACTTTTTATTTTTCCGCCCCACCGTATCTCACCTCCTTTCTGTATATTATTATACACGCACAGCGTGCTTTTGTCAAGTGTTTTTTATAAAAGAATTGCTTGAACTTCTCAAAAAGGCTTTAGAGAGTGAAACGGTGGAGCGTATCACAATCAGCATTAAGCCAAACAAGAAGAACAAGCAACCATAACAGTTAGACGGCGGGTCTTCCCCACCCGGTGTCTCTATTGTAACCGACAAAACAAGAATTTGTCAAGGGGGCGAACGTTAGTGGTAATCAGCGCTAAAATAGCATTTGCCACTCCCCACGTCTATAGTCGGGGGGAGTGGCAATTTTTCTTACTTTATTTGCGAAAACTCATTGACATATACGCACGTATATGGTATAATAATATCAGAAAGGAGGTTAAGACGTTGAGCAAAAAACAGCAAAAGAAAGGCGGCAATAAGAAAGACCAGCCTGCAAGCACAATCAATCTTATTACCGCAATCGTAAACCTTGTTATTGCAATTCTTCTTCTGATAGAAAAAATGACAAGGTAACGGGCAGGGGGAGAAATCCCCCTTGTTTGTGCAGTATAACACGAAAACGGCTTAACGTCAATGGGGTATGGAAAAAGCGATCTATATTCTTATAGGGATAAGCATTGTATTATCGATCGTTGCTATCGTCTTATCTCTAAAACGGAGGAAGTAAAACAATGAACGGAAAAGACTATTCAGCACAAAAGAAGCATATTCGAACGCATTATGCCCGCTTCCCGCTCGACCTTCGGCCGGAAGTTCTTGAAGAATTCAAAAAGGCTTGCGAGAAAAATGGCACAACACCGACGACGGAATTAAAAAAATTCATAGCTTCGTATTGCGAAGCAACTCGCAATCAGTAAAATGATCGGGGCGGCAGAAATGCCGTCCTTTTCTTCTGCTGGAAGAAGGAACAAAAATACACAAACACCTTTCGGAACAATGATATGGCTGTCTCTGCTAAAAAGAGCAGGCATAGATAAGTAACTACCGTATATTTTTTCTGCATTTATAATTGGTTATAACATGAAGCCGCAATCATTCTTTTGTTGCCAACTTCATGATATGATATCTTTCTGTAGAAGTCGACAGAAAGGAGCATAATTATGGAAAATAAGGCAAAATTAAAGGAAGCTATTATTCAGATCCTTGAAAAGTCGTCCGAAAGCAAGCTCCGCATCATTCTGACTATCCTTTTGAACCTGGGGGACAGCTAAAGCAAAAAGAGGAACAGGCGTTTGACCTGTTCCTCTTTTTGTTCTCTGCAAGCTATCAGTTTTCCCGAAAGGCAGGCCCGGAGCTGTTCGGCTCCGGGCCTGTTTTCTTATTCTGCGTCCGACCCTATGCGGATTTCTTGCCCGTCCGGGAGTATAAAGGAAATGCGGCATCCGCACAGCTTTGCAATGTCCACCAGATCCTGTGCCGACCATCGCTCATTTGAAAACTTATTGCTTAGGCTTTGACGGCTGCTCATCTGCAGCGGTTCCATCAAATCGGACTGTTTTTTGCCCGTCAAATTGAGCAGGGCTTTGATGCTCGAAGATGTACTCATTTCGATGCCCTCCTTCCCTTTATACAATACACGATTATGGTTTATTTGTCAACAGAAAAAATTTATATTTCCGCGAAGAAGTTTAAAAAAACTATTGACAAGTTCACTAAAATCGTGTATTATATAGGTGGAAAGGAGGTAAGAGCGGTGAACAAAACCAAGAGCGAGGTAATGCAGATGACAGACAAACAAACTCAGATGTTCCTCGAAGCAATCAAGGTCATCGCAGAGAAGTCCGAAAGCAAAGAGGAATTTCTAAAAGAACTCGATAGGATCCAAGCCCAAGGCATAAAGAAACCCCAGTAACCTCACACAGAAACTGGGGGGCCGGGAGGGAAACACCGCCCCCTCCCGGACACCCTCATTATAGGGCACGGCGGTAGAAAAATCAAGTAGAAAAACCGAATATGATGAAAGATTGGAACATCATCCACGAGATGGACAACGACGACGGAACGTCTACTTGCTATGCAAGGAAATTCGGAGATCAGCAGTGGTGGTTGACACTCCTCACGGCTAAAGCATGGGGCTTTACGGCACATTTGGTAAAGGTCAAGGACCTCAAGACCGCTGCGGCCGACATTCGCTGGGTCGAAAATCACTATCAGACCTCCTATACAAAAAGAAAAAGGGCGGCATATCCTGCCGCCCCCGCCGTTACGATTATTCCGCCAAAAACTGTTCGATCGCCTTTTTGACAACTTGCGCTTGCGGCGTTCCCGTCGCGGCGCACTTTTCTTTGAACGCTTCCGCCATCTCTTTTGGAACGCGAACAATGATCGAACCGTAAACGCGATTGTTATATCGGTTTTTCACTGCCGAAGAAGTTTTCGTCTTTCTCTTTTCTGCCATATCGCCACCGCCCTTAAAACAGATCGTCCCGCTCGATATACGCGCGCAATTCCCCTTCGTTTTTGCAAACATCTTTCGGAATTTTGTATTCGACGGTCAGCGCGTCAATTTTGTGTGATACCGTCCAACTTTCCGCCCGCTCCGCAATCGTGTATTCCTTGCCGTTCTTTTCAATAACCATTTTTAAGCCCCTTTCCGTGCCGTTGACTTTGCCGCAAATTTATAATATAATAGGGCTCATGGGAAGGGCGGTTTCCCGCCCGTTCCCTGCCTATGAAAGCTATTCGCTTTCTTTGGAAGCCTTGTCGGGATTTTGCTTCGGCTTTTGCTTCTTCAAAGTGATTTTGATAACAACGCTCTCCACTGCTTCGTTATCTTCAATCGCCTTTGAAAGCTCCCGCAAGGCTTTTCCTATGTCATGCTCCATTTTGTTCACCCCCTTTCTTTATGTTCTTATTATAGCATACTTATTGCAGTATGTCAACGCTTTTTCGAGAAAAAATAAAAAAATTTTGACGGGGGTTTCCCCGCCTTTTTTCATTCCTCAATGTCAAGAAGCCAAAGCACCGAAACGCCCGGTACCTTTGCAAAGCAAACACTTACGAATCACTGTCAAGGATCTGATAAAAATCAGGAGCAGGGTCAGCATTAACCCTGCTCCTAAATCTATTTACTCCGGTCGCTTATAAGACAGGGCCCTGGTGCTGTCGGCGACGCCCTGGGTGGTGGGGTCTGTAACAATGCCCAGGATGGCCAGTACAAGGAACAGCGCCTCCACCACGGCGATGAGCTTGTCGCCCAGAGCGCCGAAGTTTAGGGAAAAGCCAAAGACAGCCGCCACCGCCTGCGCGAGCAGCAGCACCGCCGGGATCAGCGCCAGCCAAAAAGCCTTGTTTTTAAGTCTTACAGTCCAGTTTATCATGATGATGTACCTCCTATTTTGGTTTGTGAAAATTTTCCAAGTCCGCCAGCCGGTGATTGACCACCTTAATCTGCTCCTCTACCACCGGCATACGTTTGGCAAAGTTGTTGTGCTCCCGGACCTCCCGGGTGAGCTCTTCTATCCGCGTCTCTGTCACGGCCTGGTGCTTGTTGTTGCTCAGGATAACGCCGATGAGCGTTACGGCGCTGGTTATGAGGGCCACTATTATCGCCTCGGTCACATCTGTCACCCCCCGCCAAGCAGCGCCGTCCAGGTATCGCCGCCGATCTCCCCGTCGCTCAGCAGACCCTTTGACCGCTGGAAGGCCTTGACGGCCTGGACGGTCTTCGGCCCCATCCGGCCGTCGGCTCCGTCCGGGCCGCAGCCGTGGCCCTGGGCGGCGAGGAGCTGCTGGGCGGCCTTGACCTGGGGGTGGGCCATACCCTCCTTTAACAGATACAGGCCCAGGCTGTATTTATAGCTGGGGCTCGTCCAGCCCGGAGCCGGGACGACGATCCCCGGCGTCTCCGGCTCCTGCTCCCCCTCCGCGCCGTATTCTATCCAGTCCGGCAGGCCCCAATAGGCCCAGCCACGACCGCTCAAAGCCGTCTCCACCACGCCGTGGGCATGGCCCCGGGCCTCTATCACCCTGCCCTTGCCGATGTACACGCCCACATGTCCCATATTGCCCATGAACACGCAGGCCCCCGGAGTCTCCGGCAGGGTGGTGATG
>DBGBEC010000078.1:0-5570 GCA_048477415.1 Candidatus Limivicinus sp.
ATCATGGGCCGTCTGACCCGGGATCCGGAGCTCAGATACACCCAGTCCCAGACGCCTGTGGCCTCTTTCACCCTGGCGGTTGACCGTGATTTCGGCAGCCGTGACGGCGGCGAGAAGCAGACCGATTTCATCGACTGCGTGGCCTGGCGTTCCACCGCGGAGTTTGTCAGCAAGTATTTCCAGAAGGGCAGCATGGCCGTGGTTTCCGGCCGTTTGCAGATCCGCGACTGGACCGATCGTGACGGCGGCAAGCGCCGCAGCGCCGAGGTCGTGGCTGACAATGTCTACTTCGGTGAAAGCCGCCGGAAAGACGGCGGCGACTCTCGCGGCGACAGCCGCAGCGCCTACAGCTATGACAGCGGCAGCAGGAGCACGGGCTCAAGCCCCGCCCCCTCCCCCTTCTCAGAGCTGGACGACGGCGACGGCGAACTGCCGTTTTAAAATACTGATATAGGAGGATACCGCTATGGCTTTCGATAAGAACAATCCCAAGAACCGCAAGCGCAGGAAGGTCTGCCAGTTCTGTGTGGACAAGGCTACTGTCATCGACTACAAGGACACTGCCAAGCTTCGCCGCTACATGTCCGAGCGCAGCAAGATCCTGCCCCGCCGTACCACCGGCGTCTGCGCCATGCACCAGCGCGAGCTCACCGAGGCGATAAAGAGAGCCCGTCAGATCGCTCTCCTGCCCTATGTGACCGACTGATCTCCGGCCCTGCCGGATAATTGAAGACCCAAAAGCCCGGGACCGGCCCCTGCCGCGTCCCGGGCTTTTTCCGCCCCCATCGGCTCCCTCTTCGAGGGAGCTGTCGGCGAAGCCGACTGAGTGAGTTGCGGCTGTAGCTGGATAAATGCCTGCCTTGGATAAGACGCTTCCACCCCCGCCGCCCTATATCACCCTTCCGCAAGACACAACCGCGTCAAAACTCCCTCCGTCGCGGCTTGCGCCGCGCCACCTCCCTCGGGGAGGGAGGCAAGGGCGGAGCCGACTGAGGGAGCTGTCAGCAACGTCAAAAGAAGCCGACTGCATTCCGCCCCCTTGGCTCCCTTGCGTAAAGGGAGCTGTCAGCCGCCAGGCTGACTGAGGGATCGTTATTCAGGCAGTATGGATTTGACATTTCTTTTAGCAGACTCTTCGCAAAAGGGATCATCTGCTTATTTCGCTTGTACCGTCTCGCGATCCCTCCGTCACGGCTCACGCCGTGCCACCTCCCTTTGCGCAAGGGAGGCTAAGACGAAGCCCCAAGCTCCATATCCGTCTGCTCCTTCTTCCTTTCCGGCTCAAACCCGCTTGCGCTGGGCTTTGAGCCGGTGATACAGGGACTACCACCAGCGCGGGGCTGGGCTCTGTCTTGCCTGGGATTGGGGCTTGTGTTATTATAGTAGTATCATCAGGCGGGGAGGTGCTTTTATGCCGCTTCATATAGTGCGAAACGACATTCGGTCCATGAGGGTGGACGCTATCGTCAACGCTGCCAATGAGAGCCTTTTGGGGGGCGGCGGAGTGTACGGGGCCATTCATCGTGCCGCCGGGCCAGGTCTAATGAAGGAATGCAGGGAGCTTTGCGGCTGCAAAACGGGCCAAGCCAAGATAACGGGAGCCTACGGCCTGAAAGCGAAATATGTCATACACGCGGTGGGCCCAGTCTGGCGGGGCGGCGGCCACGGAGAGAGGGAGCTGCTCCGCTCAGCTTACCTCCGGTCTCTGGAGCTGGCCCTGGAATATAAGTGCGAGTCCCTGGCCTTTCCCCTGCTGTCTTCCGGGGCCTACGGTTATCCCAAGGACCAGGCGCTGAAAACAGCAGTGGATACTATAGGCGACTTTTTGCTCCGCCATGAAATGGCTGTCTATCTGGTGATCTTTGACCGGGAGGCCTACAGCATCGGTGCCAAGCTCTTTGCCGACATCGCCTCGTACATAGACGACCGCTATGCGGCTGAGCACAGCGACAGGCGGGAGCTGCGCGCCCAGCGGATATACGCCGCCCCCGCCGCGCCCCCGGCCAAAGCGTTTTCCGCGCCGGTCAGCGCCCCTGCCCAAAGCCTGGAGGACGCGCTGAAGGAGCTGGACGAGAGCTTTTCACAAATGCTGCTGCGCAAGATAGACGAGAAAGGCATGACCGACGCCCAATGTTATAAAAAGGCCAACATCGACAGGAAGCTCTTCTCAAAAATACGCTCAGACCTGGGATACAGGCCTTCAAAGCCCACAGCCATGGCCTTTGCCGTGGCCCTGGAGCTGAGCCTGGATGAGGCCCGGGACCTGCTGCAAAAGGCGGGCTTTGCCTTCTCTCACGCCAGCAAGTTCGACATCATCGTAGAATATTTTATATCCCGGCAAAACTATAACATCTTTGAGATAAACGAGGCCCTTTTCGCGTTTGACCAGAGCTTGCTGGGCTGATTTGTCGCCTGCCAGGCGACCACCGGCCATGGATATCCCCCTATAATGTACTCACAAAGCAAAAAAGTACATTATAGGGGGATATATCAATGAAAAAAGATCTTACAGAGCTGGTATTCATCCTGGACCGCAGCGGCTCCATGAGCGGCCTGGAGAGCGACACCATAGGCGGCTTCAACGCCATGGTGGAAAAGCAGAAAAAAGAGCCGGGAGAGGCCTTTGTTTCGACCTTTCTCTTCGACAGCCAGACAAATCTCATTCACGACCGCATAGCGCTCAGGAAGCTGCACCCCATGACAGAGAAGGAATACAGCGTCCGGGGCTGTACCGCCCTGCTTGACGCCATCGGCACTGCGATACGCCACATAAGCCGGATACACAAGTACGCCCGGCCCGAGGATGTGCCGGAGCACACTGTCTTCGTCATCACCACCGACGGCATGGAGAACGCCAGCCGCCGCTACAGCGCCCAGCAGGTGCGGGAAATGATCCAACACGAAAAGGAAAAGTATGGCTGGGAATTTCTGTTTCTGGGTGCGAACATCGACGCGGTGGAAACTGCGGGGGGCCTGGGGATCGCCCCGGACCGGGCCGCGAACTACCACAGCGACAGCCAGGGCACCCGTCTAAACTACGAGGCCCTCAGCCGGGCCGTGAGCTCAGTGCGCTCCAGCGCCCCCTTGGGCTCGAGCTGGAAGGCGGATATAGACGCAGACTTCCACCAGCGGAAGAAAAACGAGCGCTAAGCCCCGCCCCCATAGGCTCCCTCCCTGAGGGAGCTGTCAGCGAAGCTGACTGAGGGAGCTCCTTTTTTGTTTGGCGGACGAAAAACAGGACAGCCGTTTTGACTGTCCTGTTTTTCAATGCTTATTTCCCCGGCTTAGCCCAGGTACTGCTTGTCGTAGTTGTCCTGGATAGCGTGGACGACCTTGGTGAGGATGTCGCAGGTGGGGGTGGGGATACCCAGCTCCTTGCCGTACTCGGCGATCTTGCCGTTGAGCACGTCTATCTCGGTCTGGCGGCGGTTGAAGAGCATGTCCTGGCACATGGAGGGGTAATAGTCGCCGATGTTGGTCACTATGTCCGCGTGGTCGTGGGCGATGAACTCGTCCGCGTCCATGGGGATGCCTCTGGCGGTGGCGACGGCGCAGGTCTCGCGGATGACGCCGTGGAAGAGCATCTGACCCCAGGGGTTAGCCTCGACCTCGCCTATCTTCAGGCGGAGCACGGCGCAGACGGTATTGACAGTGGCGTTGACACAGACCTTTTTCCAGATGAACTTATAGATGTCGTCCACGCGCCAATAGGCGTCGCAGCCGCCGTCTCTGTAGCTCTTGAGCATCTCGGCGCAGACAGCGTCGGTCAACTCTGAACGGACAGCGCCGCCAAAGTTCATCTGCACGCCGCCGGCGGGGGTGGAGACGCAGTGGGCGGGACCTCTGAGAGCGGTGCCCAGCACGCCGGAGCCGACGACACAGCGCTCCTTGGGAAAGACCTTGAAGAGATTGTCGTCATTGCCCAGACCGTTTATCAGGGATACGGCCACGGTCTTATCGCCAACAACGGGCATGGAGTCCTGGATGGCGGCCTCAAGCTGGGTGGCCTTGGTCATGTAGATTATGGCGTCTACCTTGCCCTCGGCCTCAGCCGCGGCGGCAGCGCTGGTATAGGTGCGAAAACCGGTGAGGACGTCAGTGATGTCTCTGTACTCGCCGCCCTCCTGAAGGTGTATGGTGAAGGTCATGCCTTCTTCGGCGACCTTCTTCATATGCTCTTCATAGCGGTCGATAAGGATGATGTCCGCGCCGCCCTTGCGCATGTAAGAGGCGAACACACTGCCGGCAGCGCCGGAACCGTACATTGCAAATTTCATAGCTGTTTCTCCTTCACTGTAAATTCAGACATGGCTGGGTATTTTTCGACAGTCATCGGGGCGGTGGCCCGCCCCGATGACTGTGTGTTGATATCGCTTAGTCCTGAGCCTTGGCGGCGGACATTTTCTTGATGGCGGGGACGACCCATACAACGGCGGGGATGAAGATGACCAGAACAGCCAGGTATCCGTCATAGCCGTAGAGCTTGGTGGTGATCTGGGACAGGCCCAGAGGAGCTATCAGCAGGCAGAGGGTGAGGACGATAGCGCCGACGATGATGCCGCGGACCTTGTCGTTCTTGATGGTGGCGGGGAACATGAGGGGGGTAAAGCGGTCTATCATGGAGAAGACCAGGGTGACGCTGGTGGAGACGAAGGCGCAGAAGAGCAGAATGTTGTATGCCCAGTAGAGAGCCTTCAGACCGGTGAGGGTCAGGATGGTCAGGTTGGGGATGGCAGTGGGAACGCCGCCCAGATTGAACACGCCGTAGACCTCGGGTCCGGCGTTGGCAAGGCCCTGAAGCAGGGGATACCACTTGGCCAGCATAAAGGCGGAGAAGGACAGGATGAAGCCGTTCATTATCCAGCCCAGGATGCAGGAGCGCTTTATGCCCTTCATGCTCAGCTCGGCGCTGCCGGAGATCATGCTGGGCAGGGACACGCACTGGAAGGCAGCGTAGATTATAATGCCGCGCCAGGGGGCGTTAAAGGGCTCTTTGGCATAGTCGGCCAGGGCCACCTCGGGGTGGGCGGCCAGGACCTCTTCGATGACGCCGCCGTACATAAAGCCGACGACAACAACGATAAGGGAGGTTATGATGATGGCCACAGACAGGCCGGTGGAGACGATACGGATAAGGTTCAGACCGAAGATGGAGAGCAGGATCAGGGCGGCGGTGGCGATAAGGTTGTAGGTCCAGGTTATCGCGCCATAGCCGGCGGCGCCATAGTTGGTCTCGCCCACTATCTTGGCCATGATCTGGGCGGCGCCGGTGATGCAGCCTGCCACAGCGGCAAGGATTATGATTATGTAGAAGATCTCAAAGAAGATCTCCATCCAGGGCTTGGGATACACGGACTTGAAGGTGTCCTTGTAGTTGGTAAAGCCGTTAAGCTTTGCATACTTCATGTATACATACATGACCAGGGCCAATATGCCCATAGCCAGAATGGGGTAAATGGGGGCGATCCCGCCAAACTTTGAGAAGTAGCCCACCACCTGGTTACCGGTGGCAAAACCCGCGCCGACATGGGTGCCGAACCACATGGAGGCGATGGTGAAGGCGAATGCCC
>DBGBEC010000079.1:0-1688 GCA_048477415.1 Candidatus Limivicinus sp.
GACAGACGGCTCCGCCCAGGAGGACGCCCCTGCCGAATCCCCTGCCCCCGACGAAAAAACCGAAGAATGACCCCATACGGAGAGAGTCCCCCGGCCCTCTCCGTCTTTCTCCGTCCGCCCCAAGGTGGTTTATGGTGGCGCTGTCCACCGCCTCTGGGCCAGGGGCTTGTCTTCTGCCATATTTTTGCCCTTAGGGGCATATACATTGGCAAGGAGGTGAGAACATGCCCTATGATGAGATCAAAAAGGTCCCGGCCAGGGCCCATAATGTGAGCATGGAGGGCCGGGCCAAACTAAGCGTCAGCGGTGTGGAGGACGTGAGCGGCTTTGACGAGAACCTTATCGTCCTCAGCACCGCCCTGGGGGACCTGAACATCCGCGGCAGGGAGCTGCACATCGAGAAGATAGACCTGGAGCAGGGTCAGCTTGAGGTAAGAGGGAGCATACAGGAGCTGAGCTATGAGGAGACCGTGAAGGCAGGCTCCATCTGGACAAGGCTGTTCGGCTGAGCATGGAGACAAAACTTGAGCTTCAGATCCTGTCCTTAGCTCTGGCCGCCGCTCTGGGGCTGGGCCTCGGCCTGCTGTATGACCTTATACGGCCTTTGAGGCGAAAATGCGGCAGGCTCCCGGCGGCTCTGCTGGACCTGTTTTTCTGCCTGGGGGCGGTGTCGGGCCTGTTCATGTTTGCCATGGGCGCCGGGACCGGGCGGCTTGGCACCTGGGAACTGGCCCTGGCTCTGCTGGGTTTTTTGGCTTATATCCGCTATATAAGCCCCCTGCTCCTCCCTTTTTTTATGGAAGGATTGGAGCTTTTCCTTGCTTTTGCCCGGGGCTGTAAAAAAATAATAAAAAATACAGCGGTTTCGGCAAAAAAGCTCTTTCAAAAAGTGCGGGAATGCATTATTATAAAAAAGAAGTGTTGATGCGGCGGGAGGGCGTCTATGGCGGAGCGTAATGTATTGGTGAGGATCGTTGTGCTGGCCCTGCTGCTGTATTCCCTGGCCTGTCTGGCCTCTGTGCGGATAGAGCTGCGAAGGACCGAGGCGCTGGAGCAAAGCCTTCAGCAGGAGCTGGATACGCTGAGCGCGGAGAACGCCGCTCTGAACCGGCGGCTCGCGGAGCTTGACAGCGACGAGCAGATAGCAAGTCTCGCCAGGGAACGGCTCGGCATGATAATGCCGGGCGAGAAAATTTTTTATTTTTACGAGAGATAGAGAGGAAAGGCAATGGGGCTGGAAATAGGAGCGGTGTTGGAAGGAAAGGTCACAGGCATAACCAAATTTGGCGCTTTCGTGGCTTTGCCCGAGGGCAAAAGCGGGCTTGTGCACATATCGGAGATCGCCAACAGCTATGTAAGCGACGTGGCGGAGCATGTGCAGATGGGCCAGGCGGTCAAGGTGAAGGTAATCAACATTTCCGGAGACGGAAAGATAAACCTGTCCATCAAAAAGGCCGAGGCGCCCGAGCCCGGAAGGGAGCGCCGGAGCCCCCAGTGGCAGAAGCGCCCCCCGTCAGAGCGGAGGGAGGCCCCGACCCCCAGGCAGGCCGCCGCCTCTCAAAGCGGAAACCAGGATTTTGAGGACCGGCTCAAAAAATTCATGCAGGAATCGGACAGCCGCATTGCCGACAACCGTATATATTCGGAGCACCGGCAGCGCGGCCGCCGCAGATAATAAAGAAGGAGAA
>DBGBEC010000080.1:0-3739 GCA_048477415.1 Candidatus Limivicinus sp.
TATAATAACTCTATCATATATAATAACATTTCGACCCGCACAGCTCAACTAACAAGCAAAAACAAGTCGTATAATTTAAAGTTCGTTTTTTGTTAAGTTTTTTATAGTGGATATGCAAGTCCCACAAATTTGGTGAAACAAATTTGTGGGACTTGTCGGGAAATATAGCTGTCTTTTTATCTGCTGCCCCCGCCGGCGCGCAGCTTTATCAGCTCGGCGGCGATGGATATGGCGATCTCGGCGGGGGTCTCGGCCTTTATGTCAAGGCCGATGGGAGAGTATATGCGCTCAAAGTCCCGGGGGCTGAAGCCATGCTCCTCCTGGAGCTTTTTGAAGACCCCGGCTTTTTTCGCGGCGCTTCCGATAACGCCGATGTAGCGGGCGGGAGTCTTCAGCACCTGGGCCTGGATCACGGTGTCGAAGGCGTGGCCCCGCGTCATGACGCATACATAGTCCTCCGGGCCTATGCTTATATAGTCGGACAGACGCTCAAAATCCACCAGCATGACCTTCTCCGCCCCCTTGATTACCTGGCTGCTGGCAAAGTCGGGCCTGTCGTCCAGGGCCACGCAGCGAAAGCCCACATGGCTGAGCACCGGTACGAGCTCCTGGGCCACATGGCCGCAGCCGAAGACATACACCAGGCCGGAGGAATTTATCTGCTCGCTGTAAAGCTCCCTGCCGGCTATGATCCTGCTGCCCGGATGGCGGCCCAGGCCGGAGATGAGCTCCTCCGGCAGCTCCAGGCCGAAAGCCCCCTCCGCAGCGGTATAAAGACCCAGACTGCCCCCGCCGCTTATGTCCGAGATCAGCCAGATATCCCGGCCCAGGCTGAAAAGCTCCTCCGCCCGCCGGCAGAGGGCGAGGCTGTCCGGGTCATGGGCGGGGATATACCTGAAAAAGACCCTTACAGCCCCGCCGCATATCATGCCCAGGTCCTGAACATCGTCCCGGCTGAGGCTGAAATCGTGCTCCCGGGAGCCCTTTTCCCGCAGCACCTCCGCCGCGATGGACTGGGAACGGTATTCCACCGCCCCGCCGCCTATGGTGCCCAGAATGCGGCCCTCCCGGCCTATGAGCATCCTCGCCCCGGTGCCCCTGGGGGTGGAGCCGGAGGCCGCGATAACGCTGACCATGACCAGCTCTTCCCCGGCGCTCAGCCTTTTCAGAACGGTCCTGAACATTTCCCTCATTTTATAAGCTCCTTTCCGCATGTCGTGTTTATTCTCGCTTTAAGTGCCCGGGCCTGGGCCAGGCGGCGGCTGTGGGCCTGCCTTGCCTCCGCTGTCCGGCATTTGGCGGCGCTTTCGGCAAAGCGCTCCTCTAACGTGACCGGGGCCGTGCCCGAAAACTGCTTGTCCGCTATATATACCGCCGCGGCCTCGTCTATGTGGGCCGGGTCCTGAAGCTGGTGGTGCTGAAGGATGATATCCCCCAGGCGGGGATAGCCCAGGGCGGCGATAAGCTCCGCCCCGGCCTGCGGGTGCCGTTTTTCAAGCCTGACTATGTCGTGGAGCAGGCCCGCCGAGAGGCAGAGCTCCCTGTCGAGCCCCAGCTCCCCAGCGATATGCCCGGCCAGTTCCCCCACCAGGCGGCAGTGGGCCCGCACATTTTCCGGCGTGCCCCAGGCCTTTGTGAGCTCCCGGGCCAGGGGGGCCGTCATGGGCGGAAGGGGCCGTTCACCTATGGCGATGGGCCTGAAGCCCCCCTCGTATACTATGGTGCTTACCGAGCAGTAGCCCAGCCGCCTGCGAAGCTCTGCCTGGCTGAGAGCGGAATATCTGCTGAGCCAGGCGCAGCTTATGGAGCGGTGGCTGAACAGGGCGATATCGCCCCTGCTCTCCCGGAGCGCGCTCAGCACCGCGGCCTCGAAACGGGCGGAGCAGCTCTCGTCGCTCTCGGAATCAGGCATGGGGATGGAGGGGTCCAGGCCCCGGGCCAGATACAGCTCTGGCCAGCGCCGTTTTATCTCCGTGAAGCTCAGCCCCTCCCAGTCGCCTGCGGAGCGCTCGCTTAGGCCGGGCAGGGTCCTTATCTCCATATCCATGTGCTCCGCCGTCTGCACCGCCCGGATAAGCGGGCTTGAATACAGGGAGGAGATATCCTTCCCGGCCAGATATTCCGCCGCGAGCCTGGCCTGCATCCGGCCCAGGCCGCTCAGGGGCAGGTCCGTGCTGCCGATACACAGGCTCTCGCCGCCGGGGAAGAGGGGCTGGCCGTGGCGGACAAGATATATCCTTCTCATCGCGGCCCCTTTCTCAGCAGGGCGCTGCCGTGGAGGTCGCAGACCGGGGTGGGCAGCAGGCCCCTTTGGGCGCAGAACTCGCCCAGAGCCCGGCCTACCCCGGCGTACTGGCGGCTTATGGCGTCGTGCACCATGAGCACGCCGCCGGGAGACAGCCTGTCCCAGAAAAGGGGCAGGGCGGCGGCGGTGGGGGCGTAGAGGTCCGCGTCGATGGAGACGAAGGCAAAGCGGAGCTCCTCGCAGCCGGCAAAGCTCTCCGGAAAGAGGCCCCGGTGAAAGCGGGCAAGCTCCCTGTGGGGCAGGGCGGCCTCCACCAGGGCGGGGCTTACGCCGCCAAAGTCCCCGGCTGCCGCCCGGGAATAGCCCAGAAGCCTGTCCAGGTCCGCGTCCCTGGCGGGAAAGCCCTCGAAACTGTCGAATAGATGGATGATCCGGCGGGGAAAGACGGCGTTTATGAGCCGGGCGAAGTCGCCCCGGAAGACCCCTAACTCCGCCGCGTCCCCCGGAATGTCCAGCGCCTCTATCTGTTCCGCTAAAAGGCGCAGGGTCCCGACACGCGGGTCAAAGAGCTCAAGAAGCTCCGGGCTGATGAGCTCCCCGGTATAGCCCAGGCCCCGGAGCTGCGCCTCCATCTGCTCCCGGCGTTCCCCGCCCGCCGCGCAGAGACATACGAGCTCCGGCCGGAGCCTCAGCGCCTCCTCCGGCGGCAGCACGGGCAGAGACATGAAAAATGTCCCCCATTTGCTCTCGTCATTGTCCGCGAAGCCCAGCAGCTCAAGGCCCGTCCCCGCCAGCCGGGACATGGCCGCCCCAAGCTGCCCCGCGCCGAAGAGCAGAAGCCTTTTCATCCGCGGCCGCCTCCTTTCCGGTGAGACCATGCAGCAGCTATGGCCTCCATATTATAATAGTATTATAACATCGCGGGCCGAAGGGGACAAGCCCGGCAAAACAGAAACCTGCCGCAAAAGCCCATGGCTCTTGCGGCAGGTCGTGTTGTAATGTAGCAAGCTTATCCCGGCGCTCCTCATCTCAGGGTCCTGAGCTTTTCCAGACAGTCGGCGCAGATGTTTCTGCCCTTAAAGGCCCGTATCTCCTTCTCGCTGTCACAGAAAATACAGGATGCCTGGAACTTGCGGAGAATAATGTTGTCGCTCTCAACATATATCTCTAACAGGTCTTTCTCGCTTATGTCCAGGCTGCGGCGCAGTTCTATAGGCAAAACTATGCGCCCAAGCTCATCTACCTTCCTCACAATACCGGTGGATCTCATTTATTCACCCCCTGCAGATGTGTCGTCTCCCGGTGTAAGGTGAAAACGGAAAGTGCCTCTCCTTCCGCTCCGTCGGTAAAGTGATTATATACACAATCCCAGGACAGGTCAAGGAAAAAATACATATTTTTGCTAATTTATCTGCATAATGATTGGTTTATGCAGCGAAAAATTCGTTTTTTGGAAAAATCTGGAAAGAGAAAAAGGAGAAAGGAGTACAAGCC
>DBGBEC010000081.1:0-8036 GCA_048477415.1 Candidatus Limivicinus sp.
GTATAGCAGATCGACCATATCCCGGACCTCAGGACGGCCCTGGGAAAGCCGGCCTGGCACGGGATAACAAAAGTTATTTATTTTGAAAGGAAAGATCGCCATGTTTGAAAACGAGTTCAAAGGAAAGGTAGTAGTAATCACCGGAGGCAGCCGCGGTATCGGTTTTGCCGCTGTCAAGGGCTTCCTCGCCGCCGGGGCCAAGGTTTATTTCCTCAGCCACTTTGAGGAGACCGGCCAGAAGGCTCTTGCCGAGCTGAAGGAGATCAACCCCGACTATGAAGTATGCACCAAGCCCATCGACCTTTGCAGCTTCAAGGATGCTCAGGATCTTTTCAAAGAAGTCGAAGAGAAGTGGGGCCGCATAGACGTCCTCATCAACAACGCCGGCAAGGACTCCAGCACCTGGATAAGCAAGCTCAAGCAGTCTGAGTGGGACGATGTTGTGAACCTGAACATGAAGGCCACCTACAACATGAGCAAGTACGCCATCCCTTATCTGAGAAAGACCAAGGGCTGCATCATAAATACCGCCTCCGTAGCCGGCGTGTACGGCACCCCCACCGGCCTGCCCTACCCCGCCTCCAAGGCTGCCGTCATCGCCATCACCAAGTCTCTGGCCTATTCCATGGCTGAGAACGGCGTGCGCGTGAACGCCATCGCCCCCGGCGTCGTGGCCACCGACCTTGTGGCGAATCTGCCCAAGTTCGCTCTCGACAGCATCGGCGACACCATCCCCATGAAGCGCATGGGCAAGCCCGAGGACATCGCCAACGCCATGATGTTCCTCGCCTCCGACGCCGCTTCCTACATCACCGGCGTCTGCCTCCAGGTAGACGGCGGCTACAGGCCCAACAACCAGCCTAAGTAAGGCTTATACAGCGCCGGGTCCCGCCCGGAAAAATCTGAGAAATACAGAGGCCCTTGTTATGGCAGACAGTGTAAAGCATTTCAACATCTTCAACAGAGGCGAGAGCAGCAGCTTCACCGCCGGAAGGCAGCTTGCTGACGTCGCCGCCGCTAAGCCCCAGGCCCCGGCGATAATATACATATCCCCCGAGGGGAAGGAGAGCGTTACCACCTGGAAGCAGCTTGAGACCCTCTCCAACAAAATGGCCTGGTATCTTATGGAGCGGGGCATCGGGCCGGGACACAGCGTCATCGCCGCCCTGCCCAACATGCCCAGCCATGTGGCTCTTGCCTTCGCCATATGGAAGACCGGCGCCTGCTATGTGCCGGTATCCAACCGCTCACCGAAGAAAAACATGCTTGAGATCTGCGCCTGCGTCAGTCCCTCGCTGGTCGTGACGAACCGGAGCAGGCCCATTGGCTACGACTGTCTGAGCACCGGGGAGCTAAAAGCCCTGTGCGGGAACTTTTCCGAGGAAATGCCGCCGGATATCCAGGCCATACCGAACCTGGCCAACTGCTCCGGCGGCACCACCGGCAAGACCAAGGTGATAGAGCAGAACATGCCCGCCGGTGAGAGCGACGAGGGTCTTCAATACTGGTTCAGCATATCCGGCATGGCCTTTGAACAGCGCCAGCTTCTGGCCGGCCCCCTGTTCCACGGCGCACCCCACACAGCAGCCTTCAACGGCCTGTACTGCGGCAACACCCTGGTCATGCCCGCCTCGCTCAAGGCCGAGACTGTGCTGGAGCTCATCGGGAAATACCAGATAGAATACGTGCAGATGGTCCCCACCCTTATGGACAGGATAATAAAGCTTCCGGGCTTCTCGAAGGAAAAGCTCGCCAGCCTGAAAACGCTCTGTCACACCGGCGGCATATGCTCCAAGGACCTTAAGCTCCGCTGGCTGGAGCTTCTTCCCCCTGAGAATATCTATGAGATATACTCCATGACCGAGTGCGTGGGCATGACCCACATCCGGGGAGATGAGTGGCTGAAGCACCAGGGCAGCGTGGGCCGCATGCCCGGCGGCCGGATATCCATAAGAGACGACGAGGGGCGCGAGCTGCCCCCCGGCCAGATCGGCGAGATATTCATGAGCTGGGACGGCAGCGGCCCGAAGGTCACATACAAAAACTTTCCGCCTCTCGTCTGCGACGCCCAGGGCTTTCGCAGCGTTGGGGACATGGGATATCTGGACGAGGACGGCTATCTGTACTTTGCCGACAGGCGCAGCGACATGATAGTCACCGGCGGGGAGAACGTCTTTGCCGCCGAGGTTGAAAATGTCCTGAAAAAGCACAAAAAGGTCCTGGACGCGGTAGTCGTGGGCCTGCCGGACAAGGAGTGGGGCCACCGTATCCACGCCATTTTGGAGGTATCCTCCCCCGTGACCGACAAGGAGCTCATAAAATTCGCCCTTGACTATATCCCCCCCTACAAGCTTCCCAAATCCTTTGAGTATCTGGACGAGATCCCCCGCAACGAGAGCGGGAAGACCGTCAGGAGCCAGCTTATAGAGGATAGCCTGAAAAAAGGCTTCTGACAGGCTCCCCCGCGGCCCCTCGCCCCAAGGACAGCGCTTAAATTTGAGCATAAATTTTAAGCAGAGGAGAAAAGAATATGGAAAACAACAAGAACTACATGAAAGGCTTTGTGCCCTACGCCATCGCGGCGGCAGTGCTGAGCCTTTGCGGCGGCTTCACCGCCTCCGTTCCCACGGCGATCTCCACCTCCTGGAACGCCGACGCTTACCTTACCTTCATCACCCTGGCCTACTCCCTGGCCGCCGCCGCCATGGCCCCCATCATGGGCAAGCTGGGCGGAGCCATCGGACGGCGCAAAATGCTTCTGGCCGCTCTGGGCCTTTACACCGTGGGCCAGGCCCTCATCGCCATCTGCCCTCCCAACGTCCCCCTGCTGCTGGTCTTCCGCTTCATGGTCGGTATCGGCGCGGCCGGTATCGCTCCGGTCATCATGGCCTACATCATGATGGAGTTCCCGCCTGAGAAAATGGGCCAGGGCTTCACCATCTACATGGCGCTCTCCTGCGGCATGGTCATCTTTGGACCCACCGTCGGCGGACTTCTGATGAGCCTTATCGGCACTGCCGACGCATGGCGTATCGTCATGTGGATATGCGTTGGTCTCTGCGTGGTAGCCTTCGTTTCCTGCTTTGCCCTGGTCCGGGACAACCCCAATATCCCCAAGGGCTCCATGAAGGGCTTCGACTGGGCCGGCGCCGTGTTCGTGCTGCTGATGTTCGGTGCCCTGGTCTGCATCCCCACCTTCGGCCAGCAGAGCGGCTGGACCGCCGTCACCACCCTCGCCTCCCTGGGCGTTGCCGTTGTGGCAATGCTGATCCTGTTCGTTGTTGAGAAAAAGGCCGCGAGCCCCATCCTCAACGGCAAGTTCATCGCCCGGAAGAATTTTGTCCTCCCCGTCGTCGTCATGTTCCTTACCCAGGGCCTTATGACCGCCTGTCTCACCGAGATCATCCGCTTCGGCTACGCTGTTGACAAGGCTGCGGTCGCAAGCTTCGCAATGTCCATCGAGTATGTTGGCATGGCTCTCGGAACGATAGTCCTCGGACCCATGGCCGACAAGAAGGAGCCCAAGCTGGTGGCGGCCATCGCCCTTGTCTTCGTGGCTATCGGCTCCGCCATCATGATGCTTATAAACGAGACCTCCGGTCTGGTCCTCATGGGCAGCGCCCTGTTCTTCGTGGGCCTGGGCCTGGGCGGCAACGCCACTATCTTCATGAAGGTAGCCCTCTCCGGCGTGGCCCCCACCGAATCCTCCTCTGCCTCCGGTACCTTCAACGTGTTTAAAGACATGTGCGCCCCCTTCGGCGTGGCTATCTTCGTCCCCATGTTCGTGACCAACATGAACGCCAAGGCCACCGCCGGCGTGGCCGTTCCCGAAGCCGCCTCCAGCGCCCTGCACTCTGTTGCCCTGGTGCAGCTCATCTGCGTGGCCGTGGGTATCCTGGTCTGCTTCATGCTTCCCCAGGTCCGCGCCAAGGCCGCCGACAAGGCCTGATCACCGTCAGCAAATAATAAAATATATCAGCAGAAAGGAATCAAGCAATGAAAGTTATCGAGAACAAGCTTACACAGAAGTTCGATGAATATCCCGAATTCGGCGTACTCAACGGCGTTAAGGTCTTCGTCACCGGCACCAACATCGCCGGCCCCTTCGCCGGCAGCCTTATGGCCGAGATGGGCGCGAAGGTCCTCCAGGCCGAGGCCCCCACTATCGCCTGCCAGACCCGCGGCACCACCGCGTGGGCCCAGAACCACCGCAACGAGTACTCCATCACCATCAACACCGCCACCAAGGCCGGCCAGAAGATCTTCCTCAAGTGCATTGAGTGGGCCGACATCTGGATAGAGGCCGGCCGGCCCGGCAGCTATGCCAAGCGCGGCCTGACCGACAGCGTGTGCTGGAAGCATAACCCCGCCCTGTCCATCGTTCACGTCTCCGGCTACGGCCAGTTCGGCCCCTCCAAGGACAAGCCCTCCTACGACGTCTCCGGCCAGGCCATGGGCGGCTACATGTACATGAACGGCGTGTCCCCCACCTCCAGTCCCCTGAAGGTCAACCCTTATCTGTCCGACTATGTCACCGCTTACAACGCCTGCATCGCCGCTCTCTCCGGCTACATCCACGCCAAGAACACCGGCGAGGGTGATTCCTGCGACGTGGCCCAGTATGACAACATGTTCAGGCTCCTGGACAACTACCCCACCAAGTGGTTCAACCAGGGCTATCCCAAAGAGGGCCAGCCTGTTCCCTTCCGCACCGGCAACAAGCACGACATGTCCGCCTGCTTCTCCTTCTACGACACCAAGGACGGCGGCGCCATGTTCGTGGCCATCGTGGGCCAGGGCCCTGTCTCCCGCGGCTTCCCCATCATCGGCATGGGCGCCCCCGGCGTAGACCCCGAGATCCCCAAGAACTGCACCGGCTTCCCCATCTTCGACCCCAGAGGCAAGAAGGCCGAGGAGCTGCTCACCAAGTTCTGTGCCGAGCGCACCTGCGACGAGCTGGAAGAGATATTCAACGCCGCCGGCGTGCCCTGCCAGAGAGCCTACGGCCCCGCCGACATCGAGAAGGATCCCCAGTTCGAGGCCCGCGAGAACATCGTTGAGTGGGAAGACCAGTGCTTCGGCAAGATGAAGGGCATAGGCCTGACCAACATCTTCAAGAAGAACCCCTCCCAGATCGTTGCCTCCGCCCCCTGCTTCGGCGAGCACAACCGGGAAGTTCTCACTTCCTTCGGCTACACCGATGAAGAGATCGACGCTCTGTACAAGAAGGGCGAGCTGAGCACCTGGACCCCCGCCGACACTGCCAAAATAAAGAACTATGTGGAGTGGGGCTTCTTCTGGGATCCCGAAAACCAGGCAAAGCGCATTGGCCTGGAGTATCCCCCCAAGAAGAAATAAGCTTTAAGCCGACAACATAATAAAAAGTCCTTCCGGTCCGCCGGAAGGACTTTTTATTATCTTGCTTTGCGAAACTATATGATCCGCCGTCAATGGCGGCTGCCGTGCGAGCGGCGAGCCATTGGGCGCAAGATATAAAAATTTATTATGCTGTGAAATTGCCTCGATCCAGCTTCTCCATGGCCTCCCACAGCCAGCGGACCTCTCCGCTGAGCCGCCATCGCTCCTGCTGCCGGTCATAAAAGAAAAGCGCCTCCCCGGCGGCAGCGTAAAGGCCGATCCCAGTCTGCGCCTCAAGGCGGAAAAACACCCTGTCCAGGGACAGGGCCCGGTTCGTATCGTGCTCCGTATGCAGGCTGTAGCCCTCCGCTTCATAAAAGCCCAGCTCTATCATCCGCTCCTCCGCTATCTGCTCTACAAACCCCCGGGGCGCGTGCTCCTCCCGGCAGCAGCCCCCCATAAGAGCGCAAAAAATGAGTGCCGCCAAAACAAGGCAAAGCAGCGCCTTCCCGGGTCCAAAGCGTCTTTTCTGTGTGTTCTGCTGTGCTGTGTTCATGAATACGCCTCTTATTGCCGTTTGAAATATACCAATATGGGATATTTATATTATACCAATTTGGTATTCTGGTGTCAAGAGGTGAGAGCTATTAATAACCGCCTGCGTGAACTTCGGGAGGCCAGAAATTATACCCAGCTCAAGGTGGCTCTCGACTTGAACCTGAACCAAAACAGCGTGAGCAGATATGAAAACGGCAGCAGAGAGGCAGGCTATGCCCTGCTTATCCGCTTCGGGGACTATTACGGGGTCTCGGTGGACTACATTCTCCGCCGCACTGACAATCCCGAGCTCAACAGATAGACCGCTTCCCTTGCCTCCCTCAGAGAGGGAGCCTATGGGGGCGGGGCTCAGACGTCTATCGGGCAGCGGGGTATGCAGATCAGAGGCTTTTCCGGAAGGCTCAGTTCAAAGCTGCTGCTCTCCAGGCTCAGGCTATCCCCGGCCAGGGCCAGGAAGGGCTCCAGGGTGGAGATGTTTTCAAAGCCAAAGCCCTCTCCCCTGTAGTGCATGGGGATGATGAGGGCCGGGGATAGCTGGAGCACCGTGTCCCAGGCGGCGGCAGCGTCTATGGTATAAAAGCCGCCGACGGGAAGCAGCAGCACATCAACCCGGCCCATGGCCTCCGCCTGTTCAGGGCTCAGCCTGTGGCCCAGGTCCCCCAAATGGACGGCCCGTATGCCCTCCGCCTCCACCAAGCTTATGATATTCTCTCCCCGCAGCCGCCCCTGCCGGTCATCATGCCAGGTTTTAAAACGCTGTACCTTAAACGCCGGTTCCCTGCCGCTCAGCCTGACGGCCTGGGGGCAGCAGTGGTCAGAATGAGAATGGCTGCACAGTACGGCGTCTGCCTGAAGCTCGGGCAGGCGCAGGCCGGGCACGCTGCCCGGGGCATAGGGGTCAAAAACAAGGGAGCCCTCCCTGCTCTCAACAAGGAAGCAGGAGTGGCCATACCAGCTCAAGTTCATTATACACGCGCTCCTCTCAGTATTGCGGCTATTCTACCATGAAGCGTCAGCGCAATGGTAGAATTTATCATCTTTTTCGGTTGCCCCATTAGGGGCGAGAAAAAGGATATCAAATTTAGAATAGCCGTGGTACGGCTATTCTACCATGAAGCATCAGCGCAATGGTAGAATTTATCATCTTTTTCGGTTGCCCCGTTAGGGGCGAGAAAAAGGATATCAAATTTGAATAGCCGCCTTGCGGCTATTCTACCAGAAACCGGGCCGGGGCACAATAAATTTAGTTGACCCTGAGGGCACTGAATGCTATTATTATGGTGTTTAAGTTTAGGAGGTATCGAGATGAGATTCAAGCTTGGTGCCAGGATAGTGTTCGCCGTTATCGTGCTTATACTGTTCGGCGTGTATATATATTTCTGGGCGGCAAACTCCCCCCACAGCGACGATGTGGGCGCCGCCGTGACGGAGCCGCCCCAGGCCGTGGACGAGCCCCAGACCGAGGCGAGCCCGGAGCCCACAGCCACGCCGGAGCCCACCCTTGACCCCAATTCCCCTGCCGGCCGGGCAGACGCTCTGGGCCTGCCGGAGCCGCCCCAGGTGGATGTGACGAGCTGGGAGTTTGTGCTGGTAAACCCCACACACAGCGTGGGGGCGGACTTCGCCCCGCCGGAGATCGCCAGCGTGAGCGACAGCGCCTGCCCTCAGGACGCCAGGATAGCCGATGCCCTGCTGGCTTTCGCCCAGGGCTGCAAGGACGCGGGCTACTCTGTATATCTCTCCTCCGGCTACCGCTCATATAACGAGCAGAGCACCAATTACAACAACAAGGTGGCCCAGGTCGGCGCCGAGAAGGCGGCTACCATCGTGGCCCCTCCCGGCACCAGCGAGCACCAGACAGGCCTCTGCTGCGACATAACCGACGTTTACCGCAACCCCAAGGACCCGGATGTTCTGGCCTATACCGACACCTTCATCTGGCTCAACGAGCACTGCGCGGAGTACGGCTTCATCCTTCGCTATCCTGAGGACAAGACCGAGATAACCGGGATAATGTACGAGCCGTGGCATTTCCGCTATGTGGGCGTGGAGGCGGCCACATATATAAAGGACAACGGTCTCTGCCTGGAAGAGTTTTTGGCCCTGTACGGTGTTGAGTG
>DBGBEC010000082.1:0-9231 GCA_048477415.1 Candidatus Limivicinus sp.
GGACATGGAAAGGCGCAGATCCGCCCTGGCCTTCACCGCCGGGGCAAGGCCATAGGAGCCGCCTATCACGAAACAGAGCCTGGACTGTCCCGAGTTCTCCCTCTGGCGGATAAGCTCCGCCAGCTCCGGGCTTGAAAGCTCCTTCCCCTCCACGCAGAGGGCCGCGACCCAGGCGTTGGCGGGGATGTTTTTCAATATCTCCGCCCCCTCTCGCTCAAGGGCGGCCTTTAGCTCCGCCGGGGAGGGCGCGTCCGGCAGCCTGTGTTCCGCCGGCTCTATCAGCTCCAGGCGGCAGTATGCTCCAAGACGCTTGGTATACTCGCCAAAAGCGTCCTGATAGAAGCGCTCTCTCATGCGGCCCACGCATATGAACTTCAGGCTGAGCAAACTCTCTCACCCCCGAAGCAAAAACGCATACAGCCGGAGACCGGGGCGCAGCAAAGGCCGACGGAGCTCCCGGCAAGGACTTCCTCCGCCGCCTGGAGAGCGAGCTCCGGGCTGTTATTTTCGCGGCTGAGATGGCCCAGGATGATCTGTCTGGTCCCGCTCCGGGCAAGCCGCCCGGCAAGCTGGGCGCAGCTCTCGTTTGACAAATGTCCTCTGTCAGAGAGGATACGCCTTTTCAGATAAACAGGATAGGGCCCATAGCGGAGCATGGTCTCGTCGTGGTTTGCCTCGATGAGCACGGTCTGAGCCCCGCTGAGGCCCTTTTCCATCTCCTCGGTGACAGATCCGGTATCCGTCGCCAGGGCAAATACCCCGTCCCCCTCCACACGGTAGCCCACGCTCTCGTCCGTGTCGTGGCTCGTGTGAAAGGCCCGCAGACGGAGGGAGCCTATCTCAAACTTCTCCCCCACCGGTATGACGCTCAGCCGCCCCTCAAGGACGGGCAGCCGACCCAGGAGCCTGGCGGCCACGATCCTTGGGGCATAGACCTGAACGCCGTGGTGCTTCACGAGCATCTCCAGTCCCGATATGTGATCGGAGTGCTCATGGGTGATGAGCACTCCGCCGATTTCTCCTATTGTATGTCCAGACTGCGCCAGGGCGGAAATGACCCGGCGCATAGAGATCCCGGCGTCGATCATAATTTTCGTGTCAGCGCTTGAAACCAAAAGACAGTTCCCGCCGGAGCCGCTGGCATAGACACAGACCTCCATCAGCAGACGGATACTATCTTCTCCGAGCCGTCCGGCTCGTCGGGATAGTCAACTATGCTTATATCCGCCCCAAGGGTCTTGAGCTTGCCCACAAAGTTCTCATAGCCACGCTCTATATAGTGGATGTCCTCCACCACCGTGGTGCCGGAGGCGCACATACCGGCGATGACCATGGCCGCCCCGGCCCGCAGATCGCAGGCCTGGACAAGAGCGCCGCTCAGGTGCCTTCCGCCTTCGACAACGGCCACCCGTCCGTCGACCTGTATCTCCGCGCCCATTTTGCGAAGCTCGTTTACATATTTATACCTGTTGTCATATATACCCTCGGTTATCACAGAGGTGCCCTTCGCAAGGCACAGGAGCATGCCCATCTGGGGCTGCATATCCGTGGGGAACCCGGGATAGGGCAGGGTCTTAAGGTTCAGCCGTCTCAGGCTGCTGGCCCCTTTCACCAGGACCGAATCTTCATATTCCTGGATTATGGTGCCCGTCTCTCTGAGCTTGGCGCTTATGCACTCAAGGTGCTTGGGGATAACGTTTTTTATGAGCACCTCTCCGCCGGTGGCGGCAGCGGCCACCATATAGGTGCCGGCCTCTATCTGATCCGGGATTATCGTATAGCTGCCGCCGTGGAGCCTGTCCACCCCGTTCACCTTTATGGTGTCGGTCCCGGCCCCTCTCACATCCGCTCCCATGGAATTGAGGAAGTTGGCCAGGTCCACGATATGGGGCTCTCTGGCGGCGTTTTCAATTATAGTTCTGCCCTGGGCAAGGACGGCGGCTATCATGATGTTCATCGTAGCGCCCACGGAGACCTTGTCCAGATATATCCTGGCGCCGTGGAGCCTGCCCCCTGCGGCCTCGCCAAGGACGTAGCCGTTTTTGACCACCACCTCGGCCCCCAGAGCGTTCATGCCCTTTATATGCTGGTCTATCGGCCGCACACCGAAGTTGCAGCCGCCGGGCATGGTGGTCTTGGCGCTGCCGAACCGGCCCAGCATGGAGCCGATAAGATAGTAGGATGCCCGGATCTTGCGCATAAGGTCATATGGGGCGTCCTGATACCTGGCTTTGGTACAGTCTATCTCTATTGTGGATCTATTTATAAAGCTCACCTTCGCGCCGAGCTCGGCCAGAATGGTAAGCAGCATGTCAGCGTCGCTTATCTGGGGAATATTCTCTATACGGCACACTCCGTCCACCAAAAGGGCCGCCGGAATGATGGCAACCGCCGCGTTCTTGGCTCCGCTTATCTCTACCTCGCCGTGAAGAGGCCTGCCGCCGTTTATAACGTACTTTTCCAAATTACGCACCTTCCAATACTGTTGGGTCTTGACCTGCACAGGCCATCCCAATTTGTCATTTTACCACATACCCTGGGTCTTGGCAACTGTTTTATAGCATTTTGCCCCCACTTAGCGAGTTTTAAGATACTTTTCAGCCTTTAAGACCGCCACGATCGTCTTCCCATCGGCGATCTCGCCCTCCATCACCATGCGGCTGAGCTCCTCAAGGCTGTGAGTCTCAAGGTTCAAAAACTCGTCCTGATCCGGGTGGCGTTCGCCCTTGTGCAGACCAAGGGCCAGATATATGTGCAAAACCTCGGTGGAAAAGCCCGGTGAAGTGTAGCAGCGGCCCATATACACAAGCTCGTCCGCTGAAAACCCCGTCTCCTCAGACAGCTCCCTCACGGCGCATTCCCTGGGGTCCTCCCCGTATTCAAGCTTACCCGCCGGCGCTTCGAGCAGCATCCGGCCGAAGGGATAACGGAACTGACGCACCATGCAGCAATTTCCATCTTCATCTATTGGAAGTATGGTAACTCCCCCCGGGTGCTCCACCACCTCCCGCTTTACCACGGCCCCATTGTGAAGCTCCGCCCTGTCAAGCCGGACCTTTACAATGACTCCGGAATATTTTTCTTCCCCGTCCAGTCGCTTTTCAAAATAGTCCATGACGCTCCCCTTTCCCGTGTTTCCGCGATATAAAAAGGTTCCTCCTGCCGAAAGCCAGGAAAATAACCAAGCTGATTTACATAATATCCACGGGCAGTATACCACAGCTTTTCCTGGATTTCCATATTTTTTGCATGGAAAAGACTAAATTAATTTTGTATCATATAGAAAACCAAGGCTTAAATTACAGGAAAGAAAATATTATGCAACAAGTGGGTTACGTTATGGTTACATGCTGTGTTTCTTCAAAGCAACTGGCCGCTCTGCTCGCGGAAAATGAGGAGCTGGATATTTACGAGGCGGTCAACGGCTGCCTGCGGGCTGCGGGGCTCCCGCCCTGGCCCAGAGTCGAGGCGGAGCTTTTCAACGGGGTCGGCTCCGCCCTTTTGATAGCCCGGCCCGCCTCATCCTCCGCCCCGGACTGTGGGGCTCCCTCCCCTTTTCTGTAGGCGCCAGGCCTGTCCCTGAGCCTTAGCCGGACGGCCGGATCTTTACCGCCTGTCAGCCTCCCTGAGCTATTAACAAATTTTTCTTTTATTTTCCCCTGGGATGTGCTAAAATACACTGCGGAAGGATGTGGACAGCGTGGCCCCTAAGCAGCAAGGCACAAAAAAAATAGCCGATAACCGCAAGGCCTTTCACGAATATTTCGTGCTTGAGCGGTATGAGGCAGGCATAGAGCTGGCAGGGACCGAGGTAAAATCCATCCGCGCCGGCCAGGTCAATTTGAAAGACTCCTTTTGTTCCATCAAAAATGGCGAGCTTTTTGTCCGCGCCATGCACATAAGCCCATATGAGCACGGGAATATTTTTAATAAAGATCCGGTGCGCCCCCGGCGGCTTCTGATGCACAAGCGCGAGATAACAAAGCTGAACGCCCGGATAATGCAGGACGGGGTAACTCTTATCCCCCTGTCCCTGTATTTTAAAGACAGCCGTGTGAAGGTGGAGCTGGGCCTGTGCAAGGGCAAAAAGCTTCACGACAAGAGGGACAGCGAGGCCGACCGGCAATCAAAACGGGATATCGACAGAATAATGAAGGAGAAGAATTACTCATGAGCAATCCTATCGTCACATTTGAGATGGAAAACGGCGATGTGATAAAGGCCGAGCTCTACCCCGAGGTAGCGCCCAACACCGTGAATAACTTTATCTCCCTTGTGAGCAAGGGATTTTACAACGGCCTTATCTTTCACCGGGTCATCCCCGGCTTTATGATCCAGGGCGGCGACCCCAAGGGCAGCGGTGTAGGCGGCCCGGGCTACAGCATAAAGGGCGAGTTCAGCGCCAACCGCTTCAAAAACGACCTTAAGCACGACAGAGGCGTCCTCTCCATGGCCCGCACCATGGCCCCCAACTCCGCGGGCAGCCAGTTTTTCATCATGCACGAGAATTCCCCCCATCTTGACGGCCAATACGCCGCCTTCGGCAAGGTCACAGAGGGTATAGAGGCTGTGGACAGGATCTGCCAGGTCAGAACAGATTATAACGACAAGCCCCGTACTCCCCAGGTCATGAAGAAGGTCAGCGTTGAGACCTTTGGCGTGGAATATCCGGAGCCTGTAAAGGAATAAAAATGCTCCGCTCTCCCGGGGCAGGGTCTCTTTGTCCCGGGAGCTCCCCCCGGCCAGGCTGGCCGGGCCGCCCCGTTTTTTATATGGGGATGTAAGGGTTTCGACGGGGGTGCGGAGGCAGGAACAGCGGGCGGATGCGCCTACCATCCTTAAAATGGGCGTTTTTATAAATTAAAGAACAACGATAAACCTGTTCTTCTCGCTGCTTAATTAGCGAGCGTTCCACCCGGGAGCACCACGGCCCGGGATGGGGCGTCGATCAGTGGTGAACGTGAGCGCGCAAAGCTTTGAGCGCGCCATGAATAATGAAGCTACCAATTCCTCGAGCGTGGCGGCCCGCGCCCGGATGCGGAAATCCAAACGACCGCCTGCGCCCGGAGAAGTTCCTGTCAAAACACTTTCGGACGGGGGTTCAACTCCCCCCATCTCCACCACTTTTAGAGAAAGCCTGCAATGCTTGAAATTACAGGCTTTTCTTTATTTTTCAATGGTTTGTGGGATTTTTGCAGGTTTAATTTTTCTGCTTTTAGTTTAAACTTCATACCTTTTAGTACATATTTTAACCCGCAATTTTGCAAGTGAATTTGCAAGTGAAAAAGCCCAGGATTATGAGTCCCGGGCTTCCCTTTTTTAATGCTTCACGACATGGCAAAGATACGCTGCTGTTTTGTGCTTCACAGCGTCGGGGTCTTCTATCCAGGCCTTGGCCAGTTCAGCATACAGTTCCGGTCTATCTACGCCGTAGCGTTTAAAGACGCTTCCGTAATCAGAGCAGAGCATGTTCATCACGGCGAAGAACTCCGGCTCGCTGAAGCTGTAGCCTTTCGAGGCCATGATCTGCGTGGTCTGGTCCATCGGCCAGCGGGGGCCTGTGCTGCCGTCGTCGTTCTCCATGGCAGCCGTCCACTTCATAGCCTGATCCCGCGTCAGTTCTTGGCGCTCGTGCGGATAGGCCCCGGCATGTCCGGCCTTGTGTTCCTTCCCATGCTCCATTTCGTGCTCCATGCCATACCCGGCCTTTTCTTCCTCGCGGGCCGCGCAGCGCATCAGATACTTCGCGCACTTTTTCATGTGGCAGCACCTCCGGGTGCCGCGCCGCTCAGACTGCGCAGCGCGTTGTTAGGAGCGCAGCAGGCACGGCCAATCAGCTTGAATCTGCCGCTGGTCGAGTTCGTCGAGACACAGGTGCTGTACCTTGTGCGCGTTCTGAGGGCGCAGGCCGTCACTTGGGCGCAGCCCCGGTTCGTCAAGGGATAGAGCGCAGTCTCAGAGCCGATAGTAATGAATACCGGCGCGGTTATCGTGGCAGTTGCCGGGATAGACTGGGCTATGACGATGCAGTACTTTTCGCAGTCGTTATAACTGCCCGCAGGCAGATTTACTATGAGATTCCCGCCGACGAAGCTCACGCTCTGGCTCAATACCAGGCGATCACAGAGTCGGCATACTGGTTTGCATGACATATAGATTTCCTCCTTAAGGTCAGGGGCGGCAGCCGCCGCCCCGATATGTTGATCCTCAGATACCACAGCCGCAGCCACAGCCGCGCTCAAAGCCGAATCCAAATCCGTTGTTGCAGAAGGGATAGGGCGCGGGCACGCTGTAAGCGGGCACCGGAGTGGGGCCCAGCCTGCGGATAAGCTCCGCCGTCTGCGCTTCCTGATTGGCCGCGATGAAGCTGTTCTGGTTTGCCTGAGAAGCCGCGAACTTAAGCGTCTGGTTCTCAGCCTGCAAATTGCATATCTTGTCCTGGGTGAGGAAGTCCAGAATAGCGCGGGTGTTCGCGTTGCTGTTCTCCAGAAGATCTCTGGTGGCGTTCTGAATTGCCTGTCTGGTGTCGCAGCTCTGGGTGGCAAGGTTGTAATTAGTGTCTGCAAAGCCTCTCTCAAGCAGCCGCTGCGTCTCACAGCAGCACGCCTGATTCTGTGCTGAGATGTTGCAGAGCTGGGACTGAACGCCGTTGAAGCCCTGCAGCATGGTAGTGTTCACGGCATAGAAGCCGTCGCACAGGCCGTTCTGCACGCCTCTTATTCCGTTCTCCAGTCCGTTCAGTGCGAAGCCCTCGGAGATCGCCGTACGCGTCTCAGCGCCGCCCTGGCAGCCGTCGTTGTTGCCGAAGCCTCCACGGCCAAATCCGAAGAAGAGAGCAAACAGCACGATGATAAAGATCCATGATCCTCCCCATCCGTCGCCGCGCTCGCCGCCGTCCTGTCCGGCCAGATAGCCGGTTGCAAAATCATCCATAAATATTTTCTCCTTTTCAGTATTTCACACGGGCCGATCGCTCCCGTTGTGTTCTTAAAAGGGCAGTTTTTTTCAAGACCCGCCCGGAACTGAAAAGGAAGTGCTGTGTTTACTTCATAGGCAGGCCCAGGCTCCGGGCTATCTGCTCTACGCTTGTGCCGCGTTCTCTGGCCATGTTCACGGCCATCTGCTGGATCTGCTGGGGGCTTTTGCCCTGCAGCATCTGCATGAGCTGCGCCGCCTGCGGGTTCTGCCCGGCTACATGCCGGAGCATTTGCATCGGATCACCGCCGCCCCGCATGGCCATACTGAGAAGCTGCATCATCGGGTTATTCATCGGGTTCATTCTTCTTGCCTCCCCTATTAGCAGCTCTCTTGTTCAAAAACTCGTCACGCAGGGCGTTGAGTTCCTCGACAGTTGCATACTGCGGCGCTGCCGCCGGCGGCTCCGGCTGCGCTATCTTAAAATCAAAGATATCACAGCTCCCGGTGTTCTGGTTAAATCTTTTAAGATAGATCACTCCGTGGCTTAAGTCCGGCATCAAAGTGCCGGGGCCGCCGAAGTCCACCTGAGAGGCGACGGCCTCCTCCCTTCCCGTCACCGGGCGCACGCCGAAGCTCGGCGGTGTCTGCTGTATCTGGTTCTGCGGGGCCTGCTGCTGCATCTGCGGCGGGCTCATATAGTTCTGGCCGTAAGGCGAAATTTGGCTGTAGCCTCCAAACGCAGGCACCGCGGCCTGTGGGTATCCTGTAAAATTCATAAAAGCACCTTCCTTTCATGCCTATATGATATCATTTTCTGAAAAATTCAAAAGACAGCCCACGGCCAAGTTTCGGCTAAATTTGAGCATAAAAAAAGCAGGCAGCCCGAAGGCCGCCTATTGCTTTAAGATTGAGTTTATCCACGGCAGGCCGCCCCAGCATTCGCCGAGCTTTCCCATGCCCTGATTGTAATCGTTTTTGAGCGTTCCTACGGAGCAGCCCTGCCGCTCCGCGGCCTGCTCCACAGTGAGGCACTGCCGCTCCCGCAGTTCTATCGCCTGCCATTCCCTTTTGCTCAGGTTCGCTCTGCGGACGGCGTGGTCTACAAGTGCCGTATCGGGATACCCGAGAAAAAATCTTATTTCCGTCCGCTCCATATTTTCTCCTTGTTTTTCTTTTAAGAAATGACCGGGTATCGTCTACAATTACCCTGCGAAGGCTCGCAGGCCTTCAGCGATACGCGGCCATACTCTTTTTCACTTCGTCATCTGCTTGTACACCTGATTTGCACCGGTGGCTGCCAGGCCGCTGGCAATGCCTATCGCCGCCGCAGTTATGTAGTCCGTGCCCGGGAACTCCGGCATGATGAACATGGCCAGGATCCCCAGCACAGCGCCCAGTGCGCCGCAGATGGCGGGGATCCACTTGTTGTCACGCGCGGTCGCCTTGATGGCCTCCGCCGCAAGATAACAGATAAGAGTGATTGCCGCTACACCTGTGATACCCATGAATTCCATTTGTTTTTTCCTCCTTAAAGTCCAATTTGTTTTAAAACAAAAGCCAGCAGGCCGCCAATGACAAGCCACACAGCGTTGTCAACTACTTTCTCCCAGCGTCTGCCGGGCTTTTCTTTCATCGCTTTTACATCGGTCTTGATCTCTTTGACGTCGGTCTTGATGTGCTCCTGCTCGTTGGCCAGTGCGCTTATGGAACAGAGCATGTTGTCAAGGTTGTCCTGCCGCTCCTCCAGCGTCTCTATCCTGTGCGTGTTGCTACGCGCCCGCTGGTCGACCTCCGCAAGCTTGATAGCCTCGTCCTTTTCCATTCGATCACCCCCCGCCAAGCAGCGCCGTCCAGGTATCGCCGCCGATCTCGCCGTCGCTCAGCAGGCCCTTTGACCGCTGGAAGGCCTTGACGGCCTGGACGGTCTTCGGCCCCATCCGGCCGTCGGCTCCGTCCGGGCCGCAGCCGTGGCCCTGGGCGGCGAGGAGCTGCTGGGCGGCCCTGACCTGGGGATGGGCCATGCCCTCCTTGAGCAGATACAGGCCCAGGCTGTATTTATAGCTGGGGCTCGTCCAGCCCGGAGCCGGGACGACGATCCCCGGCGTCTCTGTCTCCTGCTCCCCCTCCGCGCCGTATTCTATCCAGTCCGGCAGGCCCCAATATGCCCAGCCCCGACCGCTCAAAGCCGTCTCCACCACGCCGTGGGCATGGCCCCGGGCCTCTATCACCCTGCCCTTGCCGATGTACACGCCCACATGTCCCATATTGCCCATGAACACGCAGGCCCCCGGAGTCTCCGGCAGGGTGGTGATG
>DBGBEC010000083.1:0-6832 GCA_048477415.1 Candidatus Limivicinus sp.
GAAGGGCTTCGTCACATAGTCGTCCGCCCCGGACTCGAAGCCCAAAAGCAGATCAGCCCCCTCGCCCCTGGCGGTGAGCATGATTATGGGCACGGTGGAGAAACCCCGTATCTCCTGGCAGGCCTCTAATCCGTCCTTCTCGGGCATCATAAGATCCAGAATTATAAGGTCATAGTCGCCGGTCTTGGCCATGTTCACGGCGCTGGCCCCGTCATAGCAGGCGTCCACCGTATATCCCTCGTTTTCAAGGTTGAATTTGATACCCTTTACGAGCAGCCGCTCATCGTCAACAACAAGTATTTTCATTGCCTGTTTTCTCCAGTCTTTACAGTGATGCTGCCTTCTATGGCAGCAAATCGGGCCGGACCTATCCCCGGCACCTCCATTATGTCCTCTATGGTCTGAAAGTCCCCGTTTTTCTGCCGGTATTCAACGATCGCCCCGGCCAGGACCTCGCCTATGCCGGGCAGGAGCTGAAGTTCCTGGGCCCCGGCCCGGTTTATGTCCACCAGCTCCCCCGGTAAAAGCTCCGAAGCTTCACCCCCGGGGGCGTCGGCGCCGGTGAGCAGCGCCTCTTCCCCGGCGGGCAGACAACGGATCTCCGCCTCCGTCCCGCCGCCCCCCGACGGCAGGAGCAGGGCCAGGGAAAACAAGGCGCAGAGCAAAACAGAAAGGCCCAATGCCTTTTTCCCGCTCATTATACGGCCTCCTCCAGAATAACGCATGAAAAGCTTATGAAAGTCGTAATTTTTTCCGGCCTGAATTGAGTTGCATTTCCGGGCCGTTCACTTTATAATAGCAGTTGCCCGCACTGCGGCCCCCGCCATAGCGCCCATTGATCTGTGCGCAAAAGGGTCCGTCATCTTTTTCGGCTGCCCCCTCAGGGACGAGAAAAAGGACTTAAGATAAATTATAATAGCCGTTCAACGGCTATTATACCACAATCCAGAGAAAACGGGAGTTCAAAATGAAAAAATTAAAGCTGACGTCTCTCCTGCTGCTGCTCTGCCTGAGCTTCAGCCTCTTTGCCCCGGGGGCCCTGGCCCTGGAGGACCCGGAAATAAACGCCCAGGCCGCCGTGGTGGTGGACATGAACAGCGGCAGAGTCCTGTTCCAGAGGAACATGGACGAGCAGCGCTCCATGGCCAGCCTCACAAAGATAATGACCGGCCTTCTCGCCATAGAGGCCGTGGAGAGCGGGGAGCACAGCTTTGACGAGATGGTCACAGCCGGGTCTGACTGCACCACCGGGATGGACCAGGAGAGCAGCACCGCCAATATCCTCCCCGGCGAGCAGATGAGCTATAAGGACCTGCTCTACTGCGCCCTGCTCCACTCCGGCAACGACGCCTGCAATGTCATCGCCACCCACATCTCCGGCAGTATCGAGGCCTTTGTGGAGCTGATGAACCAGAGAGCGGCGGAGCTGGGCTGCTCCTCCACCGTCTTTGCCGATCCCAACGGTCTTTCCCAGGACAACAAGACCAGCGCCTATGACCTGTATCTCATCAGCAAGGCCGCCATGAGCTATGAAGACTTTGCCCTGATATGCGACACCGAGACCTACACCGTGCCCGCCACCAACATGAGCGCCGCCCGGGAGTATCACAATTCCAACGCCCTTATAAGCGCCGGCTCTCCCTACGGCGGCAGCACCTATCTCTATGACTATGCCTCCGGCGTGAAGACCGGCTATACCAGGGCCGCGGGCTACTGCCTGGTCTCCACCGCCACAAAGGACGACATGTCCCTGCTGGCCGTGGTCCTGGGCTGTGATGGCTGGCTCAACGCCCAGATAGAGGAGTATAAAAACTTTGAAGACAGCATAACCCTTTACGACTGGGTGTTCAACAACTTCAGCTATCACACGGTCCTCAGCTCCCAGGACCCCATAGAGCGGGCCCCGGTGAAAATGGCCAAGGACACAGACACGGTCATCCTCAGCCCCCGGGAGGATGTCATGCTCCTTCTGCCCGGCGAAGTGGACAGCAGCTCCGTCAGCACCAACGTCACCATATATGAGGACAAGCTCACCGCCCCCATCGCCGCCGGGACCGTCCTGGGCGAGGCCCGGATAATCATCAACGGCCAGGACTACGGCAGCGTGGAACTCGTGAACCAGAGCGCCGTGGAGCTTGCCGGCGGCCAGCAGCTTTTGCAGCGGCTGAAGGAGATATTCTCCAAGGGCTGGGTCATAGCCCTCATCCTGGTGCTCCTGATAGTCGGCGGGATATATCTGGCCCTGCTCATTGGCTATAAGCGCATGCTCCGCCGCCACATGGAGGAAAAGCGCCTCCGCGCCCAGCGCCGCCGCGAAGAAGCCCGCCGCCTCCGCCAGAACCAGCCTCCCCAGGAGCCCGAAGCCTTCGACGAAGAAGACTTCTGGCGATAGCTCAGGGACGCCATACCGGCCGAAAAACATGGAAAACACAGCGCAGGCAAAAGGCCCGGGGAACACTTATGTGTGTTGCCCCGGGCCTCAGACTGTCAAAAAGCTATAGGACAGAGTGAGACAATTGGCAAAGCGGGGGAGCTCGAGGGGGCCGCAGGCATAAAAAATCGTCGGAGCAAAGCGGACTTTGCTCCGACGTGGTACGAGTGGCGATACAGAACTTGTCCGCTTACATCCTCGGAATCAAACAAAATCGAAGCCCAGCGGAGTGGGTTCGATTTTGAAAGGAGGAGCAAGGAAGCGGGCGGATGACAACTTTTTTGCCGCAGGCATAAAAAGTCGTCGGAGCAAAGCGGACTTTGCTCCGACGTGGTTGCGGGGGAAGGATTCGAACCAACGACCTCCGGGTTATGAGCCCGACGAGCTACCAGCTGCTCTACCCCGCGATATCTTAAAGCTCATGTATGATAGCACATCTTCCCGAAAAAGTCAAGAGCTTGGAGCTGTAAAAATTTTACGCTGTTTACGGCCGGGAAGCTATGGATTTTTGGGACGGCCAGTGGTATAATCCTAAATTAAATCAGTAAAGAAAGCCGGAGGCGGAAAATGCGTATAGTTATAAAGATCGGCACCTCTACCCTGGCCCATCCTACGGGGCTTTTGAACATACAGCGGGTGGAGGCCCTGTGCAAGGTGATAAGCGATTTAAAAAATGCCGGACATGAGCTGGTGCTGGTGTCCTCCGGGGCCATCGGCATGGGGGCGGGGAAGCTGTCGTTGAAGGGGCGGCCCCAGGACATGCCCACAAAGCAGGCCGCCGCCGCGGTGGGACAGTGCGAGCTTATGTACACCTATGACAGGCTCTTTGCCACATATAATCACACTGTGGCACAGCTCCTGCTGACCGGAGACGACATCGAGCACGCCGAGAGAAAGCTGAATTTTGAAAACACCATCTTCCGTCTGCTGGAGCTGGAGGCTCTGCCCATCGTGAACGAGAACGACACTATCGCCACCCAGGAGATAGTCATCGGTGACAACGACACACTGAGCGCCGTTGTGGCCACGGCCATAAATGCCCAGCTTCTTATCATCCTCTCGGATATTGACGGCCTCTTCACCGCCGACCCTCACAAGGACCAGGGTGCGGAGCTTTTGAGCGTGGTGGATGAGATAACCGCGGACATCGAGGCCATGACCGGCGGCTCGGTAAGCGGTCTTGGCACCGGGGGGATGCACACGAAGCTCCACGCGGCCCATATGGCCACTGAAAACGGCGTGGAAATGGTCATTGCCAACGGCCGTGACCCAAACATACTGTACGACATTGTCCACGGAAAGCCCGTGGGCACCAGATTCAAGGCGAAAGGAGCAGCCATATGAAAAGCACTGAACTTATACTCAGCCAGGCGAAGAACACCCTGCCCCAGATGAGCGGCCTTACATCTGAAAAGAAGAACCAGGCCCTTGAAGCCCTGGCCCGGGCCCTGGTGGAGGAGACGGAGAGCATTCTCCAGGCGAATCGGCAGGACATGGCGGCAGCGGAGGGCAGGATGTCCCCCGTCATGCTGGACAGACTTATGCTGGACGTGGGCCGGGTGGAGGCCATGGCCCGGGGCATACTGGAGCTCATCCCCCTGCCGGACCCGGTGGGAAGGGAGCTTGCCCGGGTGGAGAGGCCCAACGGTCTTGTTATCAGGAAGGTATCCTTCCCCATGGGCGTCGTGGCCATAATATACGAAAGCCGGCCCAACGTGACCTCAGACGCGGCGGCCCTGGCCCTGAAGGCGGGGAACGTCTGCGTGCTGCGCAGCGGGAAAGAGGCCTTCCGCAGCGCGGCGGCCATAGTGGCGGCGCTTAGAAAGGGCCTCAGGGCCGCGGGCCTGCCGGAGACGGCCATAAACCTTATCGAGGACACATCCAGGGACAGCGCCGCGGCCCTTATGCGGGCAAACGGCTATGTTGACCTGCTCATACCCCGGGGCGGCGCGGGGCTTATAAAGGCCTGCATAGAAAACGCCACCGTGCCCTGCATCCAGACCGGCACCGGCATATGCCACATCTATGTGGACAGGGCGGCAGATCTGGACATGGCCCTGAACATAATAGAAAACGCCAAAATGAGCAGGCCCTCGGTCTGCAACGCCCAGGAGGTCTGCCTTGTACACCGGGATGTGGCCGGGGAATTTCTGCCCAGGCTCCGGGAACGGCTCTGCGCGCCGGAGCGGGAGCACCGGGCGGAGCTGCGCCTGGACGAGGAGGCCCTGAAGCTGACAGATGGCGTCCCCGCCGGTGAAAAGGACTTTGACACAGAGTTTCTGGATTATATCCTGGCGGTGAAGGTGGTGGACAGCCTGGACCAGGCCATTGAACATATCGCCCTCCACTCCACCCACCACAGCGACGGAATAGTAAGCGGCGACCAAAAAGCGGCGGAGCTTTTCACCGCCCTGGTAGACAGCGCCGCCGTGTATGTGAACGCCTCCACCCGCTTTACCGACGGGGGCGAGTTCGGCTTAGGCTGCGAGATGGGCATATCCACCCAGAAATCCCACGCCCGGGGCCCCATGGGTCTGGCGGAGCTGACCACCTATAAATATATCATAAACGGCAGCGGACAGATAAGATAAAACGGCCCCTGAACAAAGCACGCCACATTTTTTGTGAAAACGTTATATCACAAAAAATCTCGCTGCGCTCGGCAAACGCCTGATAAATCAGGCTTATTGCTGGCGGTTATTGGAATACGAGGCGGGCCTGCGGCCCCCTCGTGCTCCCCCGCTTTGCCTATTGTCTCGCTCTGACCTATAGTTTTTTTGACAGTCTCAGCACGCCGGGAAACACGATCGTTTCGTGTTTCCCGGCGTGCTTTTGCTTGTAGGAAAAGTCCTTTGGCCTTATTCGTATTCCAGGCTCATGCGGAAGATCAGGGCGGAGCCCCGGCCCTCGATGTAGAATCGCTTCTCCTCCCGGCCCCAGCTAAGGGCGATATCATCGCCCAGCCGGGCCTCGGCGGCAAACTCTGTCACCGCCCTTTTCAGGTGGAGCCCTCCAGTCTCCCCGGCGAGACTGGAGCAGGCGATGTCGTAATAGCGGGTGTTGTTCATGTGCTTGTTGCCGTCGATATAGCTCTCCGGCACGGTGAAGCTTCCGCTCCTGCCGGTCTCAAGCCGCTTGGGGGCTTTGGGCGTGGGCCCCTCCTCGCCGGTGACGCAGCCCTCAAGCTCAAAGCCGTAGGACCCGGGGCTGACCATCTTTCTGCTCTCCATGTCAACCATGGTCCAGATGGCGCTGCCCTCCATTATCTTCTCTCCGCCGGCGTCCAGAACGGTATAGAACCTGGGAAACATCATGTGCCGGGTAGGCCCGGGCCAGGTTTTTATGCTTATTCTCTCCCCGGCGGCGGGCCAGCGCTCCACCTGCAAAAGCTGCCTTGCCACCACCCATATAAGCCCCCTGGGCCCTATGACCTCCATGCCCAGGCCCAAAGCATCGCAGTGGATGGTGGACACATCCTGGAACAGCCGGAAGAGCCCGCCCAGACTGAGTCCCTCTTCTATTTCAAATTCCTTCTGATAAACATACATTTTTGATCCAGTTTCCTTTCAAGGCAGAGTCTATTTATATGCCACACTGTATATGCCGAAGCTCCTTAGCTGAAAGCCCCGCTCCTCAAATCCGGCCAGCTCCGTCCCCGGCGAGATCACATAGGCCGCCCCCTCCTCCGGCGACTCGGGCTCAAAGCCCCAGCGGAAGGGCCCGAAGGCCGCGGCCGAGAGAAAGGCCGCGGGATAATTACTGTAGCTCACGCTGGAGCGGAATCCATCCGGATCCATGGCGCTGTAGAACAAGACCTTCGGCCAGCTTATATCCCCGCTGAGCCGGATGTCCTCCTCCCCCCGTTCCAGGCAGAAGTCCACCGCCTCCTCCAGCCCCTGGCCGAACTGGCGGTCCATGATCTCCCGATAGCCAGTGAAATAATAAGAGCAGAAGCCCAGGAACAAAAGCCCGTATACCAGGGCCGCCGCCGGAAGAAAGCCCCGCCCCAATATCTGCCCCAGCCTGCACAGGCCCAGAGCTGTGAAAAAGACCAGCGGCGGGAAAATGATGTTCACCCGGTTCACATTCACGCTTATCAGCGCCCCAAGGAGCAGCCCCCCGAAAAGCTGGAAAAGGAACAGTGCCTCCGGCCGGAACTCTTTTCTGAAAAGCCCCCGTATACCCGCGCCTATGCCCCACAGGGCAAAGGGCAGAGAGACCGGATACAAAAGCCCGTATGCCCCGGCATAGTTCCAGGGCAGCCCGTCCGACTGGCGGAGCAGCAGCCGGAAAAGGCCCAGCAGATTTTTCCCGGCGTTTTCCAGCCCCAGCTCTCCGGAGCGAAAGTATAAAAGCCTGGGTATGGACATGAAGGGCAGGCATATCTCTTCCATAAGGCCC
>DBGBEC010000084.1:0-3980 GCA_048477415.1 Candidatus Limivicinus sp.
CGCCGAGGCAGACCGCCTCCGGGATGAACTCAAGGCCCAGGGCATAGAGCTCACCGACATCCCCCACGGCGTCAAATGGAAGCGCCTGTGACCGCGCCCGCCGTGCCGTCAGACCTCCGGGTGTGGTGAAAAAGCCAATGACAGAAGATCTTGTGTATGAAGTCCTGTCCGTCGTAGAGGAGATCCCCCCCGGCCGGGTGGCCACATACGGCCAGATAGCCCGCCTGACCGGCCGAGAGAAAAACGCCAGACTTGTGGGGAGGATCCTCAGCATGTCCCAGCTCTACGGCAGCTACCCCTGCCACCGTGTTGTAAACCACTGCGGCCGACTCGCCCCCTCCTGGCCCGAACAAAAGCTCCTCCTCGAAGCCGAAGGCGTATCCATGAAGGACGAAGACCACGTGGACATAAAACGCTTCCTGTGGAACTGCACCTGAGGGGAAAACACTGCCTTGCGGTACAGACCGTACGGTATCCTGAATACAATTGTTATCAAAAAGCATGGCCCCGGGCGATACGCCGGGGCCATGCTTTTTGACTCAATGACTCAGATCTTGTGCCTTTTGTCGTACATGGGGAAGAGTATGATACAGGCCAGGGTGCATAGGAGAAGACCGTATCCGGAGACGGCAAACTTGTTGCCTACATAGGCGACGGCGTTGTCAGCGTCAACTCCGATTTTTCCAAGGAAATCAAGAATATACTGGGCAAGGAACATAAAGCCGTTCATAAAGCCCATGAAGAGACTCATTGCTATCGGCACATACTTTGGCGGGGTACGGATGGAAATTGTTGCTACGAAGTATGGCGTCATGCAGCCAGTGCTTGCGCCCATGAGAAGCTGCGCCACGATAAAAACGGCGACATTTGGCACATAGGCGATAAGCAGGCTACCAATAGCGTAACCCAGCATGCCCACAACGGGAACGTAATTTTTAAGCGGCTTGCTGTAATACTTGTAGAGCAGTCCGCTCACAAAAACTCCTAAGGTGCCCGCGCTCATCACGATACCTGCAAGGGAAGCGTCGCCAAGCTGAAGAAGATTGACAAAATAGTTGGACATGTTCAGACCGGTGGCATACTGGAACACCATGCTTACAGCATAGAGCAGGCAGAGGATAACGGAGTAAGCCGGGAGCTTTGCCGTCTTCTGAGCAACAGCATCATCAGGAGCCTTGGACGAGGCGGCAGCGGCCTCTGAGGGGGGAATATCATCTTTCTTGTTCGGAAAAAGCATGGCGAAGAGAATGGTGGTGGGGATCAATATGAAACCCAGGAAATACGCGTGGTTCCAGTTGGCGCCTCCGTTCGCGGCGGCCAGCTTTCCGCCGACTATGTTGTAGAAGATCGTGCCGCCATAGGTCAGGGCGTTCACAACAGCCATGACATTCGCGCGCTTTTCAGGCTCCACATGCTCCGCAATAAGCGAGTTTTGCAGCGTACCGCTGCTGCCCTGGCACAGGCCGCAGAGCACCGCGGCGATCATCAGCATCCCGATACTTCCAGCGCCTACGAAAGCGTAAAAGGCGACCGACAATATCATGAAACAGTAGCTGATGATAAGCAGGACCTTTTTGTTGGCTTTCATTGAAATGGGGCCTATAAGGAAAGACACGACCAATCCCACAAGGGCCGGAAGCGTGAGAAGAAGGGTCACAGTAGATACCGGGACGCTGGAATACGAGTTAAGGATGTATGCCATCGAGACAATGGTGATGTAGCTGGTGGACACGAATGTGCACGCTATGTATATCGCGGTTATTGCCCGCTTGCTTGTTCCTGTCTGCATTTTTATACCTCCATTATTTGTTCTTCTCTCTTTGCCCCGCTTTCATCGGTTTTACTGCTGCGCGATCGTCTCGCACAGTTGTATCAGGTTATAGTCCTGATCGCGGAACAGAAAGCTTTTGGTAATGTTTCCGAAGCGCCAGATAAAATCCGTTGTGGTCTCATAGCCGGCCGCTTTCACTTTTTCAAACCAATCTTCGATATTAGTGACAGTGAGGGCGCATTCCTGCATGCCGGTGTGGGCATAATCCAAATATTCCTTCGGCGTCCGTATGCAGGTTGGAGTAAAGGGCTGCTGAAGCTCTATCACGGCTCCTTCAGGACTTGCGAGAAGTATTAGATGTGTGTTCACATTTTCAACGCCGTAACATGTGTCCTGGGTCCGCCGGTCGATCATCTCTCCATCAGGACAGGGAGAATCATACACGACCTGAAATCCCAGCAGATCTCTCCATAGCCTGAGAGCGGCATCCATGTCGCTGACGACAAACATTATGTGATTAAATGTCATATTTTGCACTCCTATAATATTTTGTTGGTATAATTGTCGCAAAAAACTATTTGTTGACAGCATATAATTTGAGGGATATACTATAAGTGTTGGAAAATCCGACACTTATAGTATATAGGGTTTTGTATATGTTCTGAAGAGGTGTTTTGTTTGGAAAGGAATCAGGATTCACGGGCCGGCAGACGGACCAAAAAAATGATAGCCATGTCCCTCAAAGAGCTGTGCCGCAAAAAGCCGCTGCGTAAAATAACGATAAACGACATCGCTGATTACTGCGAGATCAACCGAAGCACCTTTTACTATCACTTTGCCGATAAGCAGGATGTCATAAACTATGTATATCACCTTGAGGTGACGCTGCCCTTAAGGAACACGCTCTATCCCGATTCCGCAAAATGGGAAGAGCTGAGCCTGTATTCTCTGGAGCTTATGTATAGATCAAAGGATTTTTTTATACAGGCCTTCAAAATATCGGGGCAGAACGATATACAGAGCTTTGTTTTAAGCGAGGTGTTGGAAAATTGGCACATCGTAACAGACCGCCTTGTAGAAGGCCTCGGCAGCGGTCGGCATGACTGCAAAGCACTGTACTATATCTCTGACTATCTGGCTTACGGCGCCTTTTCGATGATGAAAACATGGGTGCTGGGCGGGATGAGCGAGCCGCCGGAGAAAATAGCCTGGCTGTTGGATCTTGCCGGAACAAAGGGAATGGACGCCTATAACACAATAATCGGCTGCGGCTCGGAACAATGAGCCGATCAGATATCGTTGCCGGCGTAAAAGCCGCTGCTCACAGCACTGAATACCTTGTCGACCTTCAGGGCGTCTCCGACGTATTTTACGGGGACGCCTTCTCTTTCAAGCTCTGCGGCAAAAGCCGGGCGGAAGCTGCTTTGCCCGATGGCGCACACATACATGTCAGCTTTGAAACAGCCCTTTCCTTCAGCCTCGTTCATATAGTGCAGTCCGTCCTCGTCAACAGATATGACAGTGGTCTGCAATTTGGTGTTTATCGACTTGTCCGAAAAATATACAACGGTGTCAAGCTGATTTAATGGCGCGGCTCCGGTCCCAATAACTGGCATAAGCTCAAAAACAGTCAGCTCAAAGCCCCGTTCCACCAGATATTCCGTGGTCTCACAGCCAACCATTCCGCCGCCGATCATAGCCACGGTTTTTACCCCGCTCATATCAGCCCGACCGGTGAGGATATCCCAGGGACGTACAAGCTTTACGGATGAGGGGAGTCTGTCCATAACAGGCAGAGCGCCGGTGGCGATGATAAGCTGCTGGGGGTTGAGCTTTTTTACCTTTTCATGATCCGCTTCAAAGTTCAGCCGTACATCCACCCCAAGCTCCTTGAGCCGCAGCGCGTACCATCCTATAATACGCCCCATGCGCGACTTGTTTGGGGGCTGCATGGCATAATTGAGCTGACCGCCGAGCCTGTCGCTTTTCTCAAGCAGTGTCACTTTGTGACCCCGCTCAGCAGCCGCTCTTGCAGCTTCCATTCCGGCTGGTCCCCCGCCGATTACTACAACATTTTTTTGCTCTTTTGCCTTCTCATTGTTAAAACGGTATTCTTTGCCGACTATTGGGTTGACAGCGCACTGGAGGGCCTGACCCTGGGCGACCTTTATGATGCAGCCTTCAAGGCAGTTTATGCATGGGCGTATCT
>DBGBEC010000085.1:0-7662 GCA_048477415.1 Candidatus Limivicinus sp.
GGCGCAAATCACCGCCCAAAGACAGACCACCTCCCCCGCGACCATCATTTCCTCCAAGATCCTCCAGTGCAGCACCGACGAGCTGTACGACTACATAGACGAACTGGCCCAGGAAAACCCGGTCATTGACATGGATTCAACTTTTCAGCGCCCGCAGACCGCCGCAGGCACGAGAGAGACGGCCTGGCAGCTCAGGCAGAACCACGGTTTTCACAGTATCAGGGATGAAAACGACCGTGACAGGGCGTATTCAAACGAACTATGGGACCTGGGCCCGGCAGAGGCCGCCAGCCTCTCCGAGCACCTGACGCTTCAGCTAAAGGCGATGAAGCTGGAAGCCCGGCAGTTGGAGATTGCCGTATGCGTCGTAAACAGCCTGGATGAGAACGGTTTTTTCACCGAGTTTATCGAGCCCTTCGCGGAACGGCTGGGCAGGAGCGTCTCAGAGCTGGTGGAAGTCCTGGAGATAATGCAGCAGCAGTTGGAACCGGCCGGGGTCTGCGCCTTCGACATGCGCGGATCCCTCTGTTTGCAGGTAGACAGGGTAAACGGGGACCCGATGGCGAAAAAAATAGTCACGGATCACCTGGACTCGCTGCTCAAGGACAAACCCGGCGCCATAGGCCGGGCCCTGAAGCTCCCCAGGAAAAGAGTAGTTTCATGCTGCCAGCTCATAAAGCGGCTGGACCCTTACCCGTGCAGGGCTTTCTCCCGGAGCGGCTCGGCGGGCTATATATACAGCCCCGATATAATCGTCAGCACCCAAGACGGGCTTATACAGGCAGAGATCCCCGACTCGCTTTGCCCGCAGTTTGGCTTGAACACTTATTATTTGAATTTGAGGGAAAGCTGCGGCGACAGGGAGGTCAGCGCGTATCTTGACGAGAAAATACAGCAGGCCCAATGGGTGCAGCGCTGTATAGAAAACCGGCGCAGCACCCTTTCATCTCTCGCCGGGCTCATAATAAAGCGCCAGGCGGACTTTTTCCTTTTCGGTGAGGGCAGGCTCCAGGCCCTTACCCTGGCAGAGGCCGCCCGGGAGATAGGCGTGCACGAATCCAGCGTGAGCCGGATCGTGCGGAGCAAATACCTCCAATGCTCACACGGCCTTTTCCCCTTGAGCTATTTCTTCCCAAGCGGGGTCAGGATGGAGGATCGCTCCGTTGTCTCAAGCTGCCAGATAAAGGCGCATATAAAAAAGCTCGTGGACGAAGAGGACAAAAGTGCCCCTCTCAACGACCGGATAATCGCGGATATCCTGGACGACCTGGGCATGGGTGTATCCCGGCGCACCGTGGCAAAGTACCGGGAGGCAATGGGGATAGACACCGCCTCCGGCAGGCGGCGCGGCAGCAAATGCTCCAGCACTCAGCACTGAGGCATAATATAGTTTTTGCGGCTCCCGCGCAAGCAGCGCGGGAGCCCTTTTTGTTTAAACCAAAGCCTCGTCCCCGGCTTCGTCTTTTTGCATTTCCAGCAGGCGCTTTGTCAGCGTGTTTCTGCTCATCCCCAATTCTTTTGCCACGCGGCTTTTATTCCCTTTATATTGGAGCATCATTTTATGTATCTGCTGTTTTTCGTAGGCCCTGTAGTCGCCGTTCAAGGGCAGCGTGTCGCCGCCCGGATAGTCTTCGCCCCGCCTTTGCGCCCACTGGTCCCTTGACAGCTCGACGGGCAGGTCCTTGCTGCTTATCTTTCTGCCCTCCATCATGTTGACGCTGTATTCGATAACGTTTCTCAGCTCCCTTACGTTCCCCGGCCAGTCATAGCTTTTCAGCAGGAGGAGCGCCTCGGCTTCTATCCCCTCTATCGGTTTGCCGAACTGCTCTGAAAATCTGTTCACATAATAGACAGTTAGCTCCTCTATATCGTTCTTCCGCTCGCGGAGGGGCGGAATGCTTATTTTTATGACATTGAGCCTGAAATAGAGGTCAAGCCTGAATTTCCCCTCGTCAACATACGAGAGCATATCCCGGTTTGTGGCCGCAATGATCCTGATGTTTACATTCTGGGGCTTGTTCCCGCCCAGCCTGTACAGCTTGCGCTCCTCTATGACCCTGAGCAGATAGCTCTGCATGTCAAGAGGCATCTCGGTTATCTCGTCCAGGAAGAGAGTGCCGCCCTCGGCAAGCTCTATTTTGCCTATCTGCCCGTCTTTCCTGGCACCGGTAAAGGCCCCCTGCTCATAGCCGAACAGTTCGCTGCCCAGCAGCTCCTTTGGAATGGAGCCGCAGTTTACGGCCACAAAGGGGCCGTTGCGTCTGCTGCTCCCGTTGTGTATCGCCTGGGCAAAGAGCTCCTTGCCCACCCCGCTCTCTCCTGTCACAAGAACGCTGCTGTTGCTGTCGGCCGTTTTCTCCGCGATATTTTTTGCCCGCAGAAAGCTCTCGCTGTTCCCTATAAGGCTGTCAAAGGTGAAGACGGCCACGTTGCCGTTTGAATTCAGATTCTTCAGATAATAATCGACGTTGCCCTGGGTGCTGAGAGAGACCCGCATGGAGTTTATCGAACCGCCGGGATTTCGCAGGAAGCGGGTCTCCACATAATAGGTGTACCTCACCCCCCTCACATTTATGTTGGTCTTCATAAATTTGAGCTTGCTCTGCTTTCTTATCGTATCCTCAAGGAAGGCAAGCTCCGGGACCACTTCTTTAATGGCTACGCCGCTGTATTGAGAAAGGCTGCAATTGAATTCTGTCTCGAACTGCTTGTTAAGATAAATTATTTTGCAGTCCGGTGAAAGGAAGAGCGTGGGGGTCTTGTTCGTTTCCTCTGACAGGACGAACATGTTGGCATAGGTCCGGTTTATGGAGTGATTGCTGCAAGTTGGTATGAGCTTTTCCAGAACAAGCCTTAAAATTATGTCCACATGCTCGTTGTACCGGCTCATCGGGACTATGAGCAGGACCACATAGTCCGCGTCTATCAGGCTGTAGTCAAAGCTTTTATAGGGCGCGACCTCAGAGTGCTTGACCGTACAGGCCATGGAGCACATATCTTTAAATATCTCAAGAGGGTGCTCTTGTCCCTCCATCTTTATGATCCCGGCTCTTTTCTGGGCCGCGTTGGCCGGATAAACACCCATGTATTTTTCCTGGAGACTGTAGCTGAATTTGAAGCCATGCTCTTTCATCCTGCTTATCAATTCATTATTGCCGATGTAATTATATATCGCCAGGTGGTCATCAAGAAAATACAGCGCCGCCCCAAGGGCGCTGAGAAGCTCTCCAATGTCGTAGTATTCGCCCTTGGCGGAATTCCAATTTTGCTTTGTTGCCCCCAGGATCCGGTTCAATATGGTTTTTTCCCTGCTGTCTTTGGGAAGAGAGGGCATATCGGCGGGAACGCCCAGGCGTTTTGTTTTGAGCCAGGCCTCGACCACCCGGGCGGGGATACCGGCCCGCTCAAGTTCTCCCGAACCTATTTTTACCTCGTTGTTGATAATAAGTTCCTTGTATTTTTTCAAGGCAGCTTGATAATCGTTCATTTTGACCTCCTGAAGCCAATATCCTTAGGCATCTTTGTTCAGCAACGTTCACCTTTGCGCATGCAGAACGCCCGCAAAAAGCTTTTTTAAGCTTTGTCAGTTTTTTATTTATACATTGACAAAAAATGAACTATTCTGACCAGCTTTGCGCAGCATTTTGTTCAGAATTGCTCATTTTTGCTCAACGTGAGAGCGCCCTGTTATTTTCAAAATATACCATCTGCGGGCAGGCCGTTTTCCTGCTTCACAGCAGAACACAAAGGCACCGTCATAAGGCGGTGCCTTTGATATCGTTCATTCTTCTCAGGTCTTCGCGTACTTCTTTACGAGCAGACGTCCGGCGATATGTATCATTATCTGGTCAGTGCCGGCGCCTATGCGGTAGGCGCGGATATCGCGGTACAGCTTGGAAATGGGGCAGTCGTCGATATAGCCTATGCCGCCCATGATCTGGAGGCAGTTGTCCACGACCTTGCACGCGGCTCTGGCTGTCTGATACTTTGCGAGGTTGACTTCAAGGCGGATACTCTCCTTGTTGTCGAACATGGAGGCCACCTGCATGACCATGTTGCGCATGTTCATGATCTCTATCTCGTTTTCCACCAGCATCTCCTGGACAAGCTGATAGGAGCCGATATTCTGGCCGAAGGCCATGCGCTGGCTGGTATAGGCCGCCGCGTAGTCCATTGCCTGCTCGGCAATGCCCAGCGCGCCGACGCACATGACCAGGCGCTCCATCTCAAAGTTCTTCATGAGCTGCAAGAAGCCCATTCCACGCTGGCCGACCAGGGCGGTCTTGGGAACAGTTACATTGTCGAAGTGGACTTCGCACATATTGCCCTTGTCCTTCCAGCCTATCTTCTTCATCGGAGAGGTGGTGATGCCGGGAGCATTGACGGGGACGAACCACATGGAGGCCCAGAGCTTCGGGTCAACAGGCTCCGCATCGCGGGCGACGACCAGAAGATAGTCGGAAATATCGCCGTTTGTGATGAAGCTCTTGGTACCGTTGATGGTGATGGTGCCGTCGCTGTTCTCGGTGGCGGTGGTGGTCATGGCGTTGTTATCGGAACCGGCTCCGGGCTCGGTAATGCCCAGGGAGAAGCCGCCCTTTCCGGTGGTGATGTTCTTGGAGACAAAGGCCACCTGCTCGGGAGAGCCAAACTCCAGCATATCAGTTATGCTGAGAGCTGCACCCGCACCGCAGTCATAGCCCTGACGGCCCATGTGCTCGGCTACCAGCATAAGCGTCACGGCGTCGACGCCGCCGCCGCCGTGCTCCTCGGGAATGGCCAGGGTGCCTATGCCGGACTGCATGAGCTCCGCCATGTATTCAACGGGATAGCGCATCTCATGGTCGCATTTTCTGAAGTACTCCTCGTCAAAGCCCTTCTCCTTCGCCTGCGCGATAAACTGGTCGCAGCTTTCAAGCAGCAGTTCCTGCTCTTCGGTGATTTTCCAATCCATAATAAAACCTCCAAAAATTATTTGATCACCCGATCTCCCGGGTCAATCACAGGATATGGTACGGATACGCGGAAGGCGTCCCGCTCAGTACAGATAGCCCAATATCTTCCACCAGGGTATGGAGACGATAAGGGCGGCAAGGTTCGTGACCACATAGGCAATGGCGCTGGGCCGGATATCCTTAAAGGCTATCCTTCCGCCGGAAAGGCCCTCCACCGCCAGAACACAGACATTCTGAGGGGGCAGGACAAAGATCATGCCGGACATGCAGATCGGGAAGAGGATGCATATGGGGTCCATCGGGGCCGCCGCAAGCAGCGGGACGGCTATTGCCGCGAAAATAAGGTAGTTCACAAGCCCCATCATAAGCAGGGAGGAGAGTATGGCGCAGCCAATTATTATCAGCGCCGGAGAGCCCGATATAGCGGACACGACAGGCGCGACCATGTTTCCGACCCAGGCGGATACCCCGGTAGCCGACAGCAGGCCGATGAAGCCGAGAATGGCGGCGACCATCGCCCACACGGTCCACATCATCTTGCCGCTGTTGAACTCCGGAACGGTGAACAGCCCAAAGCAGGCGAGCGTGACCCAGGCGGCAAGGGCGACGACCGCAGTGGGTATGCCGTGCTGCTTTTCAGTGATCCACAGCACGATGGTTACAAGAAGAACTATAAGAGCGCCGATCTCTTTTTTGCTCATTTTGCCCAGGGCCTCTATGCGGCTCTGGATAACAGCCTTGTCCAGCTTCTTTATCTCGGCCCTGGACACGCCCCTGTCAGGGTCGTAGTAGAACAGATGGAAGAATACGGTGCCCAGGAACAAAACCACGCCCCAGACCACAGTGAAAGCCAGGTAGCTGACCCATGTGAAGGCCCCGGTGTAGAGGGCCAGCATAGACGCCGCGACTATCCCCCCCGTCATAAAGACGACGCCGCAGCAGTTGGTGATGGTGTTGCAGACGCTTATAAGGCCGACAGCGCCCTTGCTGTGCGGCTCATACCCCATCTCGTCACAGATGGTGTTCACAACAGGGATAAGCACGGAGCATTTTGCCGTGGTCGAGGGGATCGTGGGCGCTATGACTATGCTCGCAATGGATACCGCCCAGATCTGGCCCTTGTATGTGCCCGGGAAGAGCTTCATAACATAGAGCGCGAGCCGGTTTAAAAGCCCGCTGTTCGAGAGAGCCGTGGCCATGCCGAAAGCGCCTATAAGCAGGATGCTGGTGCTGGAGGCAAAAGATCCGAAGGCCTCCGCGAAGCTGGCGCAGCGCGCGAATATCGCAATGACCAGACCCGCTATGCAGGAGAGATAGGTGGGGATAGGCTCCGTGACCATAAGGACTATCCACCAGATAAATATGCCAAGAAAGCGCATACCCACAGGCTCAAGCCCCGGGAAGGGCTCTATGAGGAAGAAGGCGACCATGAGAATACTTGCCGCGATGACCGCGATCAGTTTGGGCCGCGAAACACTTTTTGCCATAAAAGCTGTTTCCTTTCAAAAAATCTTTTTCCCAAATTTTTTGTGTGTTGTGTGTGTTGTCGGGGAGCCGCCTTTGAAAACACCGGCTGATCCGCACGCCCTTATATATTGCATTAAGCATACCAAAATCAATATTTTAACAATTTTTTGCTTTTTTGCACAAAATTCCCCCGCGGTTTTTTTGCACTTTATAAACTGGTAAAGCCCCACCCGGTCTAAAGCGCCAAAAAACACGGGCGGTAAGCTTTGCGCCCTTAAATTCCCGCCGTCTCCCCTGCTGCATATTTAATATGGAAAGCGCCTTGATGATCGGACCACGGAAATATTACTGAAAGCCTGTTTTGTTTACCAATTATTTAACGTATTTTCTCAGAACTTTGTTTTTGGCACGACATATGCAGTATTTATGGTCGTGTGTGTCGGCAGAGCCGCTGCTTTGGAGATCAGAGCAAAAGGTCCAAAAACAAAAACAAATTTAGGAGGAACTTAGCATGGTTACGAGCAACATTCCCGCGTTTGGTCCCCTTCAGGGCGTTAGAGTCGTCCATCTCACTCAGTCTGTGGCAGGTCCCTACTGCGCCTGCCGCATGGCCGATTTCGGCGCGGACGTTATCTGGGTGGAGAACCCCAAAGGGCTTGACATAATGCGTCCCGGCCGCTGGGGCGCGGAGGCCGAGCGCAGGAACATGCGTTCTCTCTGCCTGGACACCCCCAGCGAAGAGGGCAAAAAGATCTTCTTCGAGCTTTTGAAGACCACCGACATCGTTATCGACAGCTTCCGTGGCGGCCAGATGAAGAAATGGGGCATTTCCGACGAGGTGATGCACGAGGTCAACCCCCGCCTCATCATCTGCCACATCTCCGGTTACGGCCAGTGGGGCGACCCCAACTATTATCCCAAGGCCTCCTATGACCCCATCGCCCAGGCCTTCGGCTGCTACATGATCCAGAACGGCTATGCGGACAGAAAGCCCGTCCCCGCCTTCCCCGTCGTGGCCGACTATGTCACCGGTCTTCAGACCGCCTACGCGGCCATGGCCGCCCTGTACCGCCGCGAAAAGACCGGCAAAGGCGAGGTCATCGACTCCGCCCAGTACGAGTGCATGATGTCCATCCAGGGCAACCAGGTCGCCTCGTACCTGAACACCGGCAAGCTGCCTGTCCGTGAAGGTTCACACAGCCTGACCTGTGCCGGATACGGTGCCTACACCTGCAAGGAC
>DBGBEC010000086.1:0-11020 GCA_048477415.1 Candidatus Limivicinus sp.
GTTGGCAACGCCATAGAGCCTCTGAAGGAAATGGCGGATTTCGTAAGCCTTAACAGTTGGGATGACGGGGTGGCCCATGCCTTTGAGCGCTATCTTGGGATATAGATCATGAGAGAAAACGGAGAAAAATTTAAGGCAAGAACGGGGGCGAGACTGTTTTTTTGGAATCTGTCCCACTATCTGATGGGGCTTATTTCCGTGAACCTCCTGTTTTTCGCCTGCTCCCTTCCGATACTGACGATAGGCCCGGCCTGGGCCGCCCTGTGCCGGGTCTGCTGTCTGCTCGCAGACGGAAAGCCGCTTTTATACCCTGCGGCGGAATTTTTCAGCGCCTTCAAAGCGGCGTTCTGGAAGGAACTTGCAGCGGGCCTTATATGGCTCTGCTTTACCGGCAGCGAGGTGTTCGCGATCTGCATGATATTAAGGGGCGGCGGAGCGGAGGCAGCGGTATACATGCTCCTTGCCATAGCGGCGCTCCTGTTCAACATGATGTTTCTGTATGTCTTTCCCCAGCTTGCGATGATAGAGCTGTCGTTGAAGGACACGCTTAAAAACAGCGTGCTGCTCATGCTGCATGACCTGAAGCGCGCGCTCCTGGCCGCCCTTGCGGCGGCGGCACTGCTGTTAACGCCCTTGTTTTTCCTGCCTGGAAGCTTTGTTTTTTACGTTATTGTCCAGTTTTCACTCGCCTGTCTTACAGCCTGCTCCTTTACCTGGCCGCTTATTTCCCGGCGGATAGCCGGAAAATGAGCAGCCGCTGTGCTTTGAGACGAAGAAACGACCGATATTTTGGAGGAAAAGAGCATGAGCACATTTCCTGCAAGGGAGAAAGCCCTTGGAATGTACAGAAAAATGTACGAGATAAGAAAATATGAAGAGAGCATTTATTACCTTTTTCTGGAGGGGATAATGCCCGGGACCATACACCAGAGCACCGGGGAAGAGGCCTGCGCCGTTGGGATGCTGTATGACCTGACAAAAGACGACTGGATGGCCTCCACCCACAGACCGGCGGGGCATGACATCGCGAAAGGCATAAGCCTGAAAGCCATGATGTGCGAGATGTTCGGCGCGGCGGAGGGCTGCTGCGGCGGAAAGGGCGGCGCGATGCACACGGGGGATATCTCCCTGGGCGTCATTCCCGCCAACGCGATAGTCGGCGGGAACCTGCCCATTGCGGCGGGGGTCGGCCTGGCCTTTAAGATGCAGGCAAAGCCCAATGTGGTGGTGTGCTTTTTCGGCGACGGGGCCAGCAACGAGGGCTCCTTCCACGAGACTATGAATGCGGCGGGACTATGGAAGCTGCCGGTCATCTTTGTCTGCGAGAATAACGGCTATTCGGCCAACACGTCGATAAGTCTCACCTGCCTGCTGAAAAATGTGGCGGCGGACAGAGCCGCCGTGTACGGTATACCGTCTGAGGTGGTTGACGGGAACGACATCCTCGCGGTGAACGAGGCCGCCTCAAGGGCCGTGGCCAGGGCCAGGGCCGGCGAGGGCCCCACCATACTTGAGCTTAAGACCTACAGGCATGGAGGCCATTCCCGGAACGATAGCTGCGGCTATCGTCCCAAGGATGAGGAAAAACTCTGGATAGACGACAGAGACCCGATAAAGCTCTTCCGCACCCGGCTGCTGAGCGAGGGCTTCAGCGACACGGAGCTTGCCGCTTTGGAAAAAGAGGTCGAGGCGGAGATAGACGCGGCGGTGGAGTATGCGAAGGCCGCGCCCATGCCGGGGCTTGAAACGGCGCTTGAGAATGTATTTTGGGAGGCTTGATGATATGGCACTTATGTCAATTGCCGACGCGTATAAAGCTGCTATAGCGGAGGAGATGCGCCGGGACAAAAGGGTGTTCTGCATAGGTGAGGATGAGGACATCCCCGGAGGTATGGGCGGGGCCTTTACCGTTACCAAAGGCCTGGGCGATGAATTCGGCGCCAATGTCAGGGTGGCCGGTGAAAATGGCGTGGAGTACAGGGGCCAGGAACTGAAGGACGTCCGTGTGATAAATACTCCGATATCTGAAATATTGATCTCCGGCGTGTGTGTCGGGGCAGCGATGGCCGGGATGCGCCCGGTGGCGGACTTGCAGTACGGGGATTTCCTGTTTTGCATGATGGACCAGCTTGTGAACCAGGCGGCGAAGATGTGCTACATGTCCAATGGCCAGGTGCATGTGCCCATGGTCATGCGGGCTCCCTGCGGTGCTACCAGCAGGGGCGCTCAGCACGCCCAAAGCCTTGAGAGCTATTTCATACATGTGCCTGGGCTGAAGGTCATCTGCCCCTCCACAGCCTACGACGCCAAAGGCCTTATGAAGCAGGCGATACGGGACGAGGACCCCGTTCTGGTGTTCGAGCATAAGCTCCTCTACGGCGGGAAGCGCCGGGAGGCCGGGCAGCTCAGCCCCATCGGCGAGGTGCCCGAGACCGACTATACTCTGCCCTTCGGAAAGGCGGCCATTCGCCGGGAGGGAAAGGACGTCACCATCGTTGCCAACATGCTCATGTGCTACAGGGCCGCAGCCGCCGCCGAGGAGCTGGAAAAAGAGGGCATAAGCTGCGAGATAATCGACCCGAGGACTCTGGTGCCCTTTGATTACGACTGTGTTATGAGCTCTGTAAAGAAGACCGGGAAGCTCATGATCGTCCATGAGGACAATTATACCGGCGGCTGGGGCGCCCAGCTTGCCTCCTATGTGGCCGAGCACGGGATTATGGATCTGGACGCCCCGATAGTCCGCCTGGCGGCGCCCGACTGCCCCATTCCATTCTCGCCTCCCCTTGAGAGCTATGTGATACCGTCGGCAAAGAATATCGCAGAGGCGGCGCGAAAGTTGGCCAGACTTTGAGAGGAGCGGGAATGAAGGAAATAAAAATGCCCAGTGCCGGGCAGACCACGGATGAAGCCCTTGTGGGCAAAATATATGTACAGGCGGGGGCCAAGGTAAAGCGGGGCGACGTGCTCTGTGATATGGAGACGGACAAGGCCGTTCTCCCCGTCGAGAGCTTCACGGAGGGCACGGTCCTGGAGCTGCTCATATCAGAGGGGGACCGGGTGGACGCGGGCCAGGTCCTGTTTCGGATAGGAGAGCCCGGGGAAAAGACAGCGCCCCCCGCAGAGGAAAAAACACAGAGCAAAGCGGAAGACGAGGCGGAGCCCAGCGGGGAGGAAGCCGGGGACGACTATATCCCCATCGTCAAGGGCAGCGGCGGAAGCCGGGTGAAGCCCGGCCCCTTCCCCGCCATGCCGAACGCCAAGGCCATGGCCAAAAAAGAGGGTCTCACGCTGGAGGGTATCGTCCCCGCCAACGGCCTGTATATAAAGCGGAGCGACCTTCAGCCCGGGCCCGGTGAAAAGGCCGCCAAGCCGGAGAACAGTGGATATACCGTTCTCCCCATGAGCAGGATGAGACAGATCATCGCCAAAAGGATGCTTGAGAGCAAAAGGGAGATACCTGCCTGGCAGTGCTCCATGGACGTGGACATGGGCGCCTGCGTGGCGCTGCGGGAGAGCTTTCTCGCGAAAAAGGGCCTGAAGCTTTCCTATAACGACATAATAGCCAAGGCGACAGCCGTGGCCGCCGGGGAGTATGAGCTTATAAGAGCCCGGTATGAGGAGGGCGAGCTCAGACTGGGAAAACACATCAATATCGGTCTCGCGGTAGGTCTGGAAGAGGCCCTGCTGGTCCCGGTGCTCAAAAATGTTGAGGAAAAGGAACTGCGGGAGATCTCAGCCGGCTTTAAGGAACTGGTGGAGAAGGCCCGGAGCGGAAGGCTCTCGCCGGGGGACATGGGCTGCGGCAGCGTGACCATATCAAATTTGGGCATGTACGGGGTAAAAAGCTTCACTGCCATAGTCAACCCGCCTGAGAGCATGATCCTTGCCCTGGGCGGGATAAGGACGGAGGCTGTGTGGAACGGCCAGGCCTTTGAGGCGAGGCAGATAATGACGATGACCGGCTCCTTCGACCACCGATTCATTGACGGCGCGTATGGGGCGGGCTTCATGCTCCGGCTCAAGACCCTGCTGGAAGAGCCGGCGCTAATGCTCTGAAAGGTGAACAAAATGGAAGAATTTGATCTGATAGTCATAGGCGGCGGCCCCGGCGGGTACGCGGCTGCCATTTCTGCCGCCCGGGCGGGACTGAAGACCGCGCTGTTTGAAAAAAAGCGCCTCGGCGGCACCTGCCTGAACGAGGGCTGCATACCAACGAAGTATCTGGCGGAAAAAGCCGGGGACCTTGAAAAAATCAGAGACCTTGTACAAAGCGGCATAGTCAGGGAGCCGGGCTTTTTCAGCTATAAAAAAATACAGAAGGGCAAAAGAGCCGTAAGCGAGAAGCTTGTGGGCGGAGTTGGCTTCCTGCTGAAAAAAGCGGGGGTCAGCGTTATTGAGGGCAGCGCCCTCCTGAACCCCGGGCGGCGCATAAGCTGCGGCGGCAGGGAATATACTGGAAAAAGTGTGATAATCGCCACGGGCGCGAGACCTATCTTCGCCCCCGTACCCGGCCGTGAGCTCTGCATAGGCTCCCGGGAAGCACTTGAGCTTGAGCGTCTGCCGAAGACCATGACGGTCATCGGCGGCGGGGTCATAGGCCTTGAGATGGCCGCCGCCTTCGCCGCCTACGGCGTCGGGATAGAGCTTATCGAGGCGGCCGACCGCCTGCTCCCGGAGGCTATGCCCCAGGCGGCGGAGCTTGTGCTCCGGGGCATGGAGAAGAGCGGGGTCTCGCTCAACACTGGAGCGAGGCTGACGGGAGTTGAAAAGGAAGGGAAGCTTCTGCGGGCCGAATATGAGCAGAACGGCCAAATAAAACAGGCCCTGTCGGAGCTCGTCCTCATGGCCATAGGCAGAAGCGCGAACCTTGACGGCATTGACGCGGAGGTCCTTGGCCTTGACAGGGACGAAGGCGGCTTCCTGAAAACCGACGCCGCCATGAAAACGAGCGCGGAGGGCGTATACGCCATCGGCGATGTGGCGGGCGGAGCCCAGCTTGCGAGCATTGCCTATGCCGGGGCCCATACCGCCCTGACTGATATCCTGGGCGCGGGCAGCCAGACCGTCAGTCCCCTTGTGCCCCGGTGCATACACACGATACCCTGCTACGCCGCAGTCGGTCTCACGCCCCAGGAGGCAGAAAAGCGGGGGATAGAGACCCTTACCGGGAGCTTTTCATATGGGGCCAACGGAATGGCCCTGGCTAAAAACGCCTCCGGCTCGGTGTTTGCCGTGATGGATAAAAACACACAAAGGACCCTGGGCTTCACGATAGTCGGAGCAGAGGCGGAGGAGATGATATCCTTTGCCGCCCAGTCGGTGGAGCGGGGACTGAGCCTTGAGCAGTGGGAAGCTGCCCTTGTGCCCCATCCATCTCTCAGCGAAATGCTCAGGGAGGCCGCCCTGGACGCCTTTGGAAGATCTGTACACAAAGCCTGAGGAGAGAGGACAAAAATGAAGGAACTGCTTAAAGACAAAGTTGCCTTTCTTACGGGGGGCAACGGAGGCATAGGCCTTGCCTGCGGCCGCATTATGGCCGAACAGGGCGCGCGGGTGATCCTTGCGGATATCGTGACTGATAAGGCCCAGGCCCTTGCTGATGAGATAAAAGAGAGGGGCGGCATGGCGGAGGTCATCCGCTTTGACGTGACAGACTTTAAGAACATAAAACAACACATAGACAGGGCTCTGGGCTTTTTTGGCCGGATAGACATCCTTGTGAACATCGCGGGGATAACCGGCTCCACGCCCATTGACGAGATAAGCCTGGAGAGCTGGGACAGGATGATGGATATCGACCTGAAATCCACCTTCTTCATCACCCAGGAGGTCTTCAGGCATATGAAGGAGCAAATGGGTGGAAAGATCGTTTTTGTCTCCTCCCTGGCGGCGCTGCGGGGCGGGCGGAGCTCCGACTGCTCCTACGCGGCGGCAAAGGCCGCGGAGGTGAATCTGGGCAAGTCCTTTGCCCTGAGCGGAGCGGCCTATAATATCTGCTCAAACACGATATGCCCAGGCAACGTGGTCACGCCCATGGGCAAGACCCTGTCCTGGTACAGCAAGGACCCCAAAAGCTATATACCGCTCGGCCATTTTGGAAGCTGTGAGGACGTGGCCTACGGCGTACTTTTCTACAGCAGCAAAATGTCTGACTATATAACCGGCGATGTGATGAACATCAGCGGCGGCCTGTATATGTGAGGCGGAGAGAAAGATGAAGATAGTCTGCCTTGGAGACAGCCTGACAGCGGGCTACAAGCTGCTGCCGGAGGAGCGCTGGGTGAATATACTTGAAAAAGAGACCTCATGCTCGTGGATAAACCGGGGCATAAGCGGCGACTGCTCGAACGGCGTCCTTGTCCGGCTCCATACCGAGGCCTTTCCTGAGCGGCCTGACTATGTGCTGATGATGTGCGGCTTCAACGATATCATGCTCACCGGAAGCTTCGACATGGCAAAGGCCAGCATAATGGCCATGTTCCACCAGTGTCCCTCATACGGGGTGAAGCCGGTGATCGGCATACCGTTCCCTATAAAAAACATCCCCGAAAAATATCTGCCCCTCTGCGATCCGGACAGGGCAAAAAGCTGCTCCCTTGAGTATATCGCCTGGCTTAGGAAGCTCGTGGATATCAGCTCCCTGCGCTGTGTGGATTTTGCCCTGGCCTTTGAGCAGGCGGAGAGAGAGGGCCGGGGAGAGCTCTATCAGCCGGACGGTATGCACCCCTCCGCTCTGGGAAGCAGGCTGATGGCGGAGCAGGTCAAAAAAAGCTCCTGGCTTCAGCTCAAATAGGTCATGAGATGCTGAACGGCGGACAAACCTGCCCGGTTTGTCCGCCGATTTAAAATAAGGCTTGGATGTGTGGAATGAAAATAAGCATATATTCCGTGCTCTTCAGGATAATCACAGCGGTTGCCATAGGTGGGCTCATCGGGATGGAGCGGGAGGCGAAGGGCCGGCCGGCAGGCTTCAGGACCTATATGTTCACCGCCCTGGGAGCCACCGCCGCAATGATACTCAACCAGTATATGTACTATATGCAGAACATATATTGGGCGGGGGCGGCGCTCCCCTCCGGTACGGACACGGCAAGGCTGGGCGCCCAGGTCATAAACGGGGTAGGCTTCCTTGGCGCCGGGACCATATTGATGACCCAAAGGCAGGAGATAAAGGGCCTGACAACAGCCGCCGGGCTGTGGACCTCCGCCTGTCTCGGCATCGCCATAGGGGCGGGCTTTTATGAGTGCGCCCTCTGCGGGGCCCTGTCCATATTGCTGTGCATGAGCGTTTTCTCGAAAATGGAGAGCCGTATTATGTCAAAAGTCAAAAACATGAACATCTATATCGAGATGGAAAAATACGAGGATCTCGGCCCGGTGCTTGGCGATATACGGGGCCGGGGCATGAAGGTCTTCAGCGTCGATATAGACCGCCGGGCTGCGGAAAGGGGAAGAGTCGCCGCTGTGATAAGCATTTTTCTGGCCCGTAAGTCTCCGCATACGGCGGTGCTCACGGAGCTGTCGGCCATCGACAGAGTAATGCTTGTCAGCGAAGTGTGATTTGAAAGTAAAACTATGCTTGATTGTTTTGATTTCTTCCGTTCAATGAACGGTCCCGCCGTGCTCCTGCGGCTGGCTGCGGCCATGGTCCTCGGCGGCTTTATCGGCCTTGAAAGGGAAATGAAGCACCGGGCGGCCGGCTTCAGGACCCATATCCTGATATGTATGGGAGCCGCCATCACCACGATGACGAGCCAGTTTCTGTGCCTGGAGGCGGGCTTCAGCACCGATTTCGCGCGGCTTGGGGCCCAGGTCATATCCGGCGTGGGCTTTATCGGCGCGGGGGCTATCATCGTTACAAAGCAGAACCGGATCAAAGGCCTGACCACCGCGGCGGGCCTGTGGGTCTGCGCCATAATCGGCCTCGCCTGCGGCGCGGGCTTTATAGAGTGCGCCCTTATCGCGTCCGGCGTCATTCTGCTGGCAGAGCTCCTGCTGATAAAGATCGAGAACATCATCGGCGAGCAGAGCCGGGAGAGCGGAGTGTATCTTGAATACAGGGAGCCGGGCGAACTGGGCCCGCTCATGGAGGAAATGCGGGAACATTCGGCGGTGATAACGGACCTGGAGATATCTAAGATAGCCGCGGACAGGCCGCGCTTCTGCGCGGTGATACTGTTCCGCGCGAAAAAAAGAGGCGGAAAAGAGCAGATAATGAGCTCTCTGAAAAAGAATGCCAAGGTGCTGCTGGCCGAGGAGATATGAGCGACAAAAATTAGTAAAAACACTATGCCCTCGTGCCGCCGGTTGGGGCGGGCCCCGTGGTGCCGCGGAGCATGAGCATGGGCTGGCACTGGACCTGGAAACGGGCTGCGGAGGAGCTGAGCGCGGAATAATCTATTTTGGCCCTGTTTATAAGCGTGGAGAGGGCCGAGCGGGATATGATGTCCGTGTGGAGCTCTATCGTTGTCAGGGAGACCCGGGATATGGACGAAAAGGGCAGGTTATCAGAGCCAATGATGGAAAAATCTTCCGGTATGCGATAGCCCTTTTCCGTAAGCGCGTCCATCACACCGTAGGCCACAAGGTCGTTGACGCATATTATGCCGGTTATGCCGCTGGTATATATCTTTTTGTTCTGGGCCAGGGAGAAGCCGGTGTGATAGTGAAAGCTGTCGTCGGACAGGTATCCCAGATAGGCCGAGCGGGCGCTGCTGGCGGACAGGACCAGGAGATGATCGTCAGAGAGCGTCTGCCGTATTTCCGAGAGGATACCGGAGACGCGGGTAGCTCTGGAGGTGTTCAGCCTGTCTGTCGAATGGCTTAGGACCGCGATACCCGTGTGCCCCAGGTCCAGCAGGTGCCTGGCGGCCAGGGCGCCGGCGTGAAAATTGTTTATCTCAACGATGTCCCCCGGTACGTTGTTCGCCTTGTCGCACACGGTCACTATGGGTATCTGGCCCCTGGCCTGATGAAATGCCTCCTCGTTATCCGGGGGATAGAGGAAAATAACGCCGAAAAGGCCCTGGGATATGGCCTGTTTTAAATAGGCCTCCTCCCGGGCCGGGTCGTGGAAGGAGCAGGTGGTCATCACCCTCAGCCCCTGCTCGTCCGCTGCCCTCTCGATACCCTGCTGCATGGCGCAGTAATAGGGGTTGGTAAGGTGGACGGTCATGACCATTATGCAGTCGGAGCCCGGCTGGGGCTTGGCGCTGCGGCGGAAGCTGTAGTTCAGGGCGGCGGCGGCCGCCAGGACCCTGTCAACAGTCTCCCGGGGGAAAGACTCTGTTTTCCTGTTCAGTATCATGGACACTGTGGACTGGGAAACTCCGGCGGCCTTCGCTATATCCCGCATGGTTGTGGCTTTCGTTGGCATATTGTATACCTCTTGTCATTTTTGTGGGGCTGATATTAGTAATAATTTTATCAAGTAAACGCCATAAAAGCAAGAGCCTAAACAGGGAAAAATGTAATTATTCTGCGGAGATCGGCCGCCGGGACGGGAAAGGAGCAGAGAGATGAGCATAGTGTATATCCAGATGGAGACGACCGAGGCAGATCTGAATCTTGCCGCCGAGCAGTATGTGTTCGACAGGCTTGACGCAGACAGGGAATATTTCCTGCTCTGGAGAAACAAAAGCGCGGTGATAGTCGGAAAATTTCAAAATACATACGCGGAGGTGAACGCCGGGTATGTGAAGGAGCACGGCATATCTGTGGTCCGCCGCCTGTCCGGCGGGGGGGCCGTGTACCATGATATGGGCAACCTCAATTATACCTGTATCGGAAAGGCCAGGGGAAAAGGTCTTGGGGATATAGGCTACTACAGCAGGGCCGTCGTCGAGGTTTTGGCCGAGCTTGGGATCAAGGCCGAGCTCAGCGGCCGCAATGACATAAGCGTGGCCGGAAAAAAGATATCGGGCTGCGCTCAGTACGCCCTGAACGGACGAATAATGCACCACGGCACCCTTCTTTTCGATTCTGACCTGGACGTGCTTGAAGCGGCGCTGAATGTGGACGGGGAAAAGATCAGGACAAAAGGGATCCGCTCGGTAAAAAGCAGGGTAAGGAACATAAGGCCCCTTTTAAAAGAGGACATGGACATAAAAGCCTTTGAAAACATGCTCCTGAAAAGGACCCTAACCGGGACTGAAGGGGAGAGATACAGCTTCAGCCCCCAGGATATGCGCGAGATCGAAAAGCTCCGGCGGGAGAGATACTCCTCCTGGGCCTGGAACTATGGGGCTTCGCCCACCTGTTCCCTTGTGAAAAAGCGCCGGGGGGAGCGCTATGGCACGGTGGAGGCGCACATCGGACTGGAGGGCGGGAAAATAGACAAGCTGTTTTTTTACGGTGATTATTTCAGCCCCCAGGGCACCGCGGAGCTTGAGGACAAGCTCCGGGGCGCTGAGCTTAGGGCGGAGGAGATAGCCAAACGCCTGGACCAGGACACAGAGCGCTTTATAAGCGGCATGACAAGAGATGAGCTGCTGACGCTGCTCAGCGGCTGAAGCAGGCGGAGAAACTGGTCAAAAAAATTTTACATTTCTATTGACAAGGCCGAAACTTGATGGTAATATACAGAAAAATTGAATCGCTTAGATAGAGGCGCGGTTTTCAAGAGTATTGTCCCGTATCGGCCAGGCAGCCGGGGGCATGAAAGGGAACGCCGCCGAAGTTCTGGGAAGCTGCCTGGTTTTCCATTGCTGGGCCGTCAGATAAGATCTGGCGGACTGTCACATTGTTTTGTGAAGCGCTATCGAGATTACCGGCGAAGGCCTGTGCCTTGTTCCGATCATCCATGGACCGCTTGACAGAGCGGTTCATTTTTTATTATCGTCCCGCCGGCGGGGAATTTGTCGCCGGATGGCCGAAAGGCCGGAAAGGAAGAAAAATGAGAAGGATATTCATGCTGCTGCTGGCTCTTGCCATGCTGTTCAGTCTGGCCGCCTGCGGCCAGGCCGCCCCCGAGGCCACCGACGCCCCTGCGGCTACCGACGCGGCCGACGCCCCCGAG
>DBGBEC010000087.1:0-24957 GCA_048477415.1 Candidatus Limivicinus sp.
AATTTATATTAAGTTTACAGTGTATATAATTGCGTCAAAAAAACCATAAACTTAGGTAAAAGCCCCTTTTTGACCGGCTTTGAAGCCCGGATTTATTCCGTTTTCCCGCTTTTTGCCCCGGATTGACAGAGTGTTGACAGTCTTTCGATGATGGTTTATATTGGGCTTAAGCCGTGATATGTACGATGTAAACCTAAGTTCATTACCGCAGGATTGTCACAGATTTTATGGTATGTTTCAAACAGGTTTATATGGATATAGGAGAGATTGCATATGGTTAAATCCAAAGGTAAAGTGAAGCTCGGCATATACCTGGTCGCCATGCTGATGATGGGCGTTGTGGGTATTGCCAGCTCCCTGGGCGCGGTAGGCGCTCACTTCCCGGAGCTGTCCCAGACCGATGTCCAGGGCATGATGTCCGTCCCCTGCATCGTTATCATGGTCGTGACCCTGCTCATGGGCAAGGCGATGGACCTGGTTTCCAAGAAGACTCTCACCATAGCCGGTATACTGCTCTTCATAATCGGCGGCGTGGGCCCCGCGTTCATGGGCCCCTTCAGCGCCATTCTCGTCCTCAGGGGCGTGTTCGGCGTGGGCGTGGGCATTTTGCAGGTGGTCTGCACCGCTCTCGTGGCGGAAAATTTTGAAGGCCCTGAGCGGGACAAGGTCCAGGGCAACATGACCGCCTATCAGATGCTCGGCTGCGCCATCATGTCCTTCGTAGGCGGCTGGCTGGGCGCCAAGGGCTGGAACACCGCTTTCTACGTTCATCTTATCGCTGTGGTTTCCCTCATTGCCGCGCTTGTCCTCATCCCCAACGTAAAGCCCGCGGGCAAGGCCGCCGCTTCCTCCGGCAAGCCCGCCGAGAAGGCGAAGCTCACCGGAGCCATGTGGGGCTGGATGCTCATCGGCTTCTTCGTGTTCGTCGTGGGCCAGATATACTCCAATGCCAACGCCTTCCTGCTGGTGGAGAAGGGCATAGGCGATTCCACCGCCTCCGGTATCGGCATGGCTCTGTTCTGCGGCGGCGGTATCATCATGGGCCTGCTCTACGGCAAGGTCGCTTCCATCTTCGGTAAGTACACCATGTCCTTCGGGTTCTTTGTGATCGCCCTGTCATACATCGTTATGGCCACTGCCGGCAGCATAAGCATGTTCTATGTGGCGGCGCTGCTCGACGGTCTGGGCTTCTCCGTCATCATGCCCCAGTTCTTCCTGGCCGTGGGCTCCTCCGTGGCCCCGGCGGCGGTGGGCCTGGCCGTTTCCATCGCCACCTGCGTCCAGAACTTCGGCCAGTTTTGCAGCCCCTACATCGTCAATCCCCTCACCGGGATGGTGGGCGGCCTTGAGAGCGTCGCCGCCTTTATCATCGGCGCCGTTATCGCGGTAGCCCTGGCGGTGCTGATAGCGCTGAAGAACATCTTTGCCAAGAAGGCCTGAGTTCACCGCACCTATCCCGGCATAAAACCACAAAAAGCAAGCCGGCCGCCCAGCGCGCCTGGCTTGCTTTTGGGGTATGCGGTGAAAGTTACAGTATCAACAAATCGCTGAAAGGAAAAAAGAATGTACGATTATGATGTAGTGTGCATAGGCGGCGGCCCCGGCGGCTCCGCCTCCGCCATGCGCTGCGCGGACAGAGGCAGGAAAGTCGCCATCATCGAGGCGAGAATGAGAAACGGCTCCGGCGGCACCTGCGTGAACCGGGGCTGCATACCCACCAAGGCCCTTATGGCCTCGGCCAATCTCTATGCCTCCATAAAAGAGGCCAAGGCCTATGGCATAAACGTGGATATGTCCGCCGTTACGGTGGACTTCAAGGCCATAAACAAGCGGAAAAACAATGTTATCAACAACCTGAGCTTCGGCCTGGAGGCCCTGCTGTGGAAAAAGGCCCGGGGCATCGACGTTATAAAAGGCAAGGCGAAGCTCCTGGACGCCCACACCATCGCCGTGGATAACGGCAAGGAGATAAAGAATGTGACGGCGGAGAATATCGTCATCGCCGTGGGCTCCGAGCCTGCGGAGATCGCCGCCTTCAATGTGGACCACGAGAAGATAATAACCTCCAACGAGATAATGGACTTCTCCCGCCCCATGCCCAAGTCCATCGTTATAATCGGCTCCGGGGCCATCGGCCTTGAGTACGGGCACATGTACAATGTCTACGGCGTGGATGTGACCATCGTGGAGATGATGCCGGACCTGGTCCCCGCCATGAGGGATAAGGAACTGACCGACGCCATCCGCAAGAGCCTTGAAAAGCGGGGGATCACCGTAAAATGCGGCTCCGGTATAGCCGCCGTTGAGCTTCAGGAGGACGGCCGTGTGAAGAGCGTCCTCTCCAACGGCGAGGAGCTGTATTCCGACGAGGTCCTGGTGGCCATCGGCCGCACTCTCAATACCCGGGGCATGGGTCTTGAAGAGGTGGGTGTGGAGCTGCGCCCCAACGGCCAGATAGTGACGGATAAAAACCTGCGCACCACCGTCCCCAACATCTTTGCCGCGGGAGATATAACCGAGGGGACCCAGCTCTCGGACAAGGCTCAGCGCCAGGGCCTTGTGATAGCCGAGACCATAGCCGGAAACGACTACTGGATAAACTACGACGCCATCCCCGCCACCCTCTTCATGGAGCCCCAGATAGCCATGGTGGGTCTCACCGTGGCCGAGGCTGAGGACAGAGGAATAGAGGTCATTTCCGGCTCCCTGCCCTTCTCCTCCAATGAAAAGGCTATTGCCCTGGGCAAGACAGAGGGTATAATGAAGGTGGTGGCCCGCAAGGCGGACCATGTTATCCTCGGCGCTCAGATATTCGGGCCCGAGGCCTGCGACCTTATCGCTGAATTCACCGTGGCGGTGGAAAACGGCCTGACTTTGGAACAGGTGTATAATTCCATGCACCCCCACCCCACCCTTACCGAGATGATCCTTGAGACCTGCAAACGGGCCGTGGGCCTCTCCTTCGACAAGTGAAGTCTGAAAACGGTCTCCCGAGCCTTCGGGAGACCGTTATGGAGAAAAGTATGAACAATGATCCGCTCAGAGACGCTTTCGTAAGGCGGGACAAGCGCTTCGGCCTGCTGGACAGGGGGATAGAGCTTGCCCGCTTCGCCCCCGGGTCAAGGCTGCTGGAGCCGGGCTGCGCCGGGGGCGAGGCCATGGAGCACCTTTCCGGCATGGGCTTTCGCGAGCTTACGGGCATAGATATCGACGGCGAGGCCATACAAAAGGCGGCGGCAAGGCTCAAGGGCTGCCGCCTCCTTAGGGGCGACGCCTGCCGTCTGCCCCTGGTCTCAGGGAGCTTTGACGGCATATACAGCGAGGCTGCCTTCGCGCTGCTCACCGACAAGGAGGCCGCGGCGGGGGAGTATCACCGGGTGCTGAAGGACGGAGGCCGTCTGCTCCTGAACGATTTTGCTCTCCGAAGCCGGACCGGGGCCCAAAGGGTAAAGGGCGTCCCCATGCTGGCCGGGGTACAGACCAGGGAGCGCTATAGAGAGATATTCGAGGCCGCCGGCTTTGACTGCCTGTACGACAGGGAGGAATTCCCCGAGTTTATCCGCATAGCCATCAGCCTCAGCCGGACCTTCGGCGTGTCGCCGGCGGAGCTGGGGCGGTACATAGTCGCCTCCTTCGGCGGGGACGAATATGTGACGGACTTCTTCTCCCACACCCAGATGAGCTATTGCCAGATGATTTTTGCAAAGAGGAAATAGAGATGGAAGGCTTTATATACAAGACCAAAAGCGTCTGTCCCCAGTGCCTTAGGGAGATATACGCGGATATCCTGGAGCGGGAAGACGGCGTATACATGGATAAGAGCTGCCCGGAGCACGGCCCAAGCTCCACCCTCGTCTGGGCCGACAGCCGGGAGAATTATCTGAGCTGGCTGAGCTGCGGGGGTCTGGATGTGGACGCGCTGCCCCGGAGCCCCCAGGAGGCGGACGCCGCCACCGGGCACAGGGGATTCGGGGCAGCGGCCTGCTGCCAGCCAGCCTCCGCCGCCCTTATGACCACCAACCGCTGCAACATGAACTGCCCCGTCTGCTTCACCAGGGACCGGAAGGAGCCCCTCCACGAGCCCAGCCTGGAGGAGTGCCGGGCCCTTATGAAAAGCTACAGGGAGCAGGCCGGGGATGACGCCCTGATAGAGTTCTGCGGCGGCGAGCCCACAGTCAGGCAGGATATCCTACAGCTCAGCCGGGCCGCCCGTGACCTGGGCTTTGACTATATCCAGCTCAATACCAACGGGATAAGGCTGGCCGAGAGCCCGGACTTCTGCCGCGAGCTGCGCTCAGCGGGAGTGACGACCGTGTATATGGGCTTCGACGCGCTTACGGATAAGCCATATATGGCCAAATACGGCAGGAGCCTTCTTGACACAAAGAAAAAGGCGGTGGAGAACTGCGCCCGGGCGGGCCTGGCCGTGGTGCTGGTGGTCTGCGTCATACCCGGGGAGAACGACGGGGAACTGGGCGATATCGTCCGCTACGCCGCGGCGAACATGCCAACGGTAAAGGGGGTGTATCTCCAGCCCATCAGCTATTTCGGCATTTATCCGAAGGATGATATCCGCCGCATGACCATACCCGATGTTATCCGCCGGCTGGAGAGCCAGCATCAGGATATAAGCGCCCGCGACTTTGGTCCCGGGGCCTATGACCACGCTCAGTGCTCCTTCAACGCCTGCTATATGCTGGATAAAAACGGCCGACTCAGGGCGCTGACCCGTCTGAGCCGCCGCAGGATAGAGCCTGACGCGGTGCACAGGCTCAGAAAAAACCTCCGGGAGACCTGGCTCCCCGGGGATAAAAAGCTGCTGACCATAGGCGGCATGGCCTTCCAGGACGCCTGGAACATTGACCTTATGCGCGTGCAGCGCTGCTCGATACAAATAATTCAGAAAGACGGAGCCCTTATCCCCCTGTGCGGCAAATATCTCAGCAGCTGCGGCGGGGACAGGCTTTTCCCGGGAATAGGATAGATATGATAAAACGCAGTGAAAACAGTGTACATCTGGAAAAGGGCATGCACGAGCTATGTGCTCTCAGGATCGCCGGGGACGAGGCCTTCATGGCCCAGGCCGGTCTCAGCGGCCCGGTCACGGTGGACAGGGAGCTCTTTGACCAGTACCGCCTCTGGCAGATAAGAAGGACCCTGGAGCGGGTTTATGAAAACAGCGGCTTCTACCGCCGCCTTTACGACAAGCACGGGCTGAAGCCCGAGGACTTCAGGAGCCTTGATGACCTGAAAAAATTCCCCTGCACCTTTCCCGGCGACCTGGCGGGCACCAGCTACGGCTTTTTGTGCACCTCCCAGTCCCAGGTGGAAAAGCCCGTGACCTTCTACAGCTCCGGCTCCACCGGCACGAAAAAGCGTATCTTCTTTTCCCAGGCCGATATACGGAAGATCCGTGACTTCCTGCCCCGGGGCATGAACACGGTGATAGGCCGGGAGGAGGGGCGCTGCCAGGTCTTCCTGCAAAACTCCCAGGGCCGGGGCATAGGCCAGATACTGGCCGACAGCCTTAATTCCTTTGGCATGCGGGCCTGGACCTCTGACCTGGGGGACAGCGTGGAGGATATCATAAAGACCACCCTGGACAACAAGGTGAACCTGTGGTTCGGCGAGGCCATAACCATTTTGCGGGCCACCCGGATCCTGTCAAGGCGCATGGACCTGAGCAGCCTTGGCATGAAGTGCGTGTTCATAACCATGACCAATATACCGAAGTCCATGACAGACTATCTGGAAAAGACCTGGAACTGCCATGTCTCCACCCACTACGGGCTTACAGAGTCCGGCTGGGGCCTGGCCGTGGACTGCGATGTGTGCCCGGGCTATCACTATGACGAGATGAACCACTACATAGAGATAGTGGACCCGGATACAGGGGAGCCCTTGCCCTATGGCCGGGAGGGGGAGGTCGTGCTCACCAATATCGCCAGGGACTGTATGCCCCTCGTCCGCTACCGCACCGGGGACATCGCCGCCCTGTATAAGAGCGAGTGCGGCAGCCACCTGGACTGCCTGGGCCACATCCGCCGCCGGAAAGAGGGCGGATACAAGCTGGGGGACCGGCTCATTTTCCCCGCGATCTTTGACCAGAGCATGTTCGAGATGGAGGACGTTCTGGACTACCGCGTCTTCGCGGAGGGTGAGCGCTTCTATTTCGATGTGGAGGTGCTGGACCCCGAGAACTTCTCCAGGGAGACGCTTACAGAAAAATTGGCGGCCCTGCCCCAACTGAAGGGTACGGAGGCGCCGGAGATATACGTGCTGCCCGAGGGCAGCCTGAGAAAGTTCTGCTTTGAGAAAAAGCGTATACTTCCGCTGAAAACAAGGGAGCTGTGACGATGGAAGATATCCTGCACAGGACAGAGAGCCTCTGCCCCCACTGCCTGAAGAAAATACCCGCCCGCTATATCCGGGAGAATGGCAAAGCCTATATGGTGAAGGACTGCCTGGAACACGGCCGGTTCAAGGTGCTCTTCTGGAACGACGCCGACATGTATCAAAGCTGGCTCAGCCAGGGGGTCCACGCCCCGGCGAAGGACCGGGGAAAGCCCGAAAAACGGGGCTGCCCCTATGACTGCGGCCTCTGCGACGAGCACCACAGCGGCACCTGTACCTCTATTTTAGAGATCACCTACCGCTGCAACATGAACTGCAACATCTGCTTTGCCGACGCGAATGCCCAGCGCTTTGACCCGGACCTGGAGCAGATACGCCTCATGTACGCCGCGGCCCTGAAGAGCAACCGGTTTTGCAGCGTGCAGCTCTCCGGGGGCGAGCCCACGGTCAGGGAGGATCTGCCGGAGATAGTGCGCCTGGGAAAGAGCATGGGCGTCGCCCACCTGCAAGTGAACACCAACGGCCTGAGGATAGCACGGGACCTGGATTATCTGAAAAAGCTGAAGGCCGCGGGGCTTGACCTTATCTACCTTCAGTTTGACGGCACCGACGACGAGATATACCGCCCCATCCGGGGCCGGGACATGTTTGAGATAAAAAAACAGGCCATAGCCAACTGCGAAAAGCTGGGTCTGGGGGTCCTTCTCGTGCCGGTGGTCATTCCCGGGCTGAATCTCCACCGCCTGGGGGAGATCATCGACTTTGCCAAGAGCCGTATACCCACTGTGAAGGGCGTGCATTTCCAGCCCGTCAGCTATTTCGGCCGCTATCCGGGGCGCACCCCGCCGGACGAGAGCCGCTGCGGCCTCTCGGATGTGCTCCACGCCCTGGACGAGCAGTGCGAAGAGCTGAGCATGGAGCATTTTGTGCCCCGCAAGCAGTTTGACCCCCACTGCGACTTTTCCAGCACCTATTATCTGGACGAGACGGGCCGACTCATCCCCCTGTCCAATAAAGACCAGAACCAGGCCGACACCGAAGAGACAGACTTTGTGGAAAAGACCAACGTCTACACCGATAAACGCTGGCGCTTCCAGGATGGAGCGGCAAAAGACAGCAAGCTCATGAAATTCGTCATGCGTACCCTCAGCCATTCCTTCTGCGTCTCCGGCATGGGCTTTCAGGATGTGTGGAACATAGACCTGGGGCGGCTGAAGGGCTGCTGCGTACACATGATAACGGGCCGCGGAGAGGTGATACCCTTCTGCGCCTTCCACCTCACCAGCGAGAGCGGGGAGAGGCTTTATACCAATTAAGGAGCTGAGATCATGCGTAAAATGGGAATAGACGCCGAAATGTATCTGAGCGAGGCGGTGGAGCTGTTTCCACAGAGCCTTATGATGTTCAAGCAGATAGGCCTCTGCTGCGTAAACGAGGAAAACGAAAGCTGGACGGTGAGGGAGCTCTGCGAAAACTACGGCCTCGAGGCGGAGGCCTTCGTGGAGGCGGTGAACGAGCTCCTATGACCGACAAGATACAGCTTCTGGGGCAGTGGCTCCGTGAGGCGGGATACGCGGTGGCTTTTACCGGGGCCGGCGTCAGCACGGACAGCGGCCTGAACGACTTTCGCGGCGCCTCCGGGGTGTATAATCAGGCAAATCCCTATGGCGTGGCCACCGACAGGATATTGAGCACGGAGTTTTATGCCTCCCGTCCAGGCGATTTTTTTGAATTTTACCGCACAAAGCTCCTGGACCTGAGCGTGAAGCCCAACTATATCCACTATGCCCTGGCGGACATGGAGGAAAAAGGGCTTATAAAATGTGTAATCACCCAGAACGCGGACAACCTGCACCAGCGGGCCGGTTCCAGGCATGTGATAGATTTTCACGGCAATGTCTATGACAACCGCTGCCCTGACTGCGGCAGGAGCTTCCACCCTCGGGTGGTGGCGGACTGCCGGGGCGTGCCCCGCTGCCCCTGCGGAGGGATCATCCGCCCGGGTATCGTCCTTTTTGACCAGGTGCCGGATATGGGGAAGGTGATGGCCCTTATAAAGGAGCTGAACAGGGCGGACCTTCTGATAGTGGCGGGCAGCTCGCTGAAGGTGTCCTCCGCCCACAGGCTGCTGAAAAACTATAAGGGCAGGCTGGTGATACTGAACCTTGACCCCACCCCCTATGACAGCAGGGCGGATCTTGTGATAAACAGCGGGTTAAGACCTGTTTTTGAAGAGCTTTGGCCGCTGGGGTGAGCCCTCGCCCCGGCAGCCGGAGATGATTTTTCCACCTGTTATTAGAGCAGCTCTAATAACAGACAAAAACAAAAAAGGAGCAAATGACATGAAAAAGAAAAGGCTTTCAGCCATCGTCCTGGCGCTGTGCCTGCTGGCGGCGCTCTGCGTCAGCGCCTGCGGCCAGGGGGAGGAGCCCCGGGAGAGCGGCGGGCCCCAGGAGACAGCGGAGCCCGTGACCCTTAAGGTGGGCCTCCTCGGCAGCTCCATAAAGCCCGTTGGCGTCCTGGTGGCCGACGCTCTGGGCTATTTCCAGGAAGAGGGCGTGAACATCCAATTTGAAAAGGTCAGCAGCATGAACGACGCCTATATGGCCGTCTCCGCCGGGGATCTGGACGTTTACCTCTTCGGCAGCACTGCCGCCGCCAGCTTCATCACCCAGGGCATAAGCAGCCTGCGGGTCTTCGGCGGCACCGCCGCCGAGGGCTCTGAGATAATGGCCAGGGCCGGTACCCCCGCCATTCAGGGGGTAGAGGACCTGCTGGGCAAGACCATCGCCTGCCAGATGCCCGAGACCGGCCAGATGGTCCTGAAAAACTACCTTTTGGCCGAGGGCTATACCATCGGAGCCCCCGGCGAGGGCGCGGACGTGAGCTTTGTCTATGTGAACGACGGCAACGTGGCCGTGGAGGGCTGCGTCAAGGGCGAGTATGACTACTGTATCACGAATTCCTGCCTGGGCTATTATGCCGAAGAGCTCGGCGCGGCCCTGGTGGGCTCGGTGAAGCAGTTTGTAGAGGTGTATCCCTGCTGCCGCCAGACATGCAGCCAAACAGCCTACGAGCAGAAGTTTGAGGCTCTCGTCGCCTTCGAGACAGCCGTCCTCCGGGGCCATGAGTTCTATCTGGAGAACCAGGAGGAAACGCTGGACATCCTTGTGGACTATTCCGGCCAGGACAGGGATTTTATGAAGGCCCAGGTATACGGTACCGAGGACTATACTCCCGTTATGCGCCTGAGCCTTGACCCCGACAAGCAGGCCTGCGTGGCTTTCTATGAGGCCATGGCCAATATCGGCGAGATAAGCGACAGCGTTGAGGTGGATTGGGACCAGTATGTGGTCACGGACGTCTATAGCAGCGCCCTTGAAGAGCTTATCCGGCGCGAGAGCGGCAACGCGCTCTGGCAGGAGCTTATGGAATACCATAAGGCGCGTAACTGATATGCCGCTCATAGAGATAAAAGGGCTCCGCTTCGGCTATAAAGACGGTAAAACCAGCCTTGAAGCGCTGAAAGGCTTTGACCTTGACATCCAGGAGGGGGAATTTATCTGCCTTATCGGGCCCTCCGGCTGCGGGAAAAGCACGCTGCTGCGCATGCTGGCGGGGCTTGAGCGGCCGGACTCCGGCGAGCTGCGCATAGGCGGCCGCCCGGTGGAGGGCCCCGGCCCGGACAGGATGATAGTTTTCCAGAACTATGCCCTTTTCCCCTGGCTGAGCGCTGAGAAGAACGTCAGCTTCGCCCTTCGCCGCGGCCGGGGCCTTGGTAAAAAAGAGGCCAATGCCCTGGCCCAAAGCTATCTTGAAAGGCTGGGCATGGCCCAGGGGGCGAAGCTCTATCCCTTTCAGCTCTCCGGCGGTATGCGCCAGAGAGTGGCCATCGCCCGTGCCCTTGCCATGGATCCGGAGATACTGCTCCTGGACGAGCCCTTCGGGGCCCTCGACGCAAAAATACGCCGGGAGATACAGGAGCTTCTGCTGAGCCTGTGGCAGCAGGACGGGGAGAAGCGGAAGACCGTGATCTTCGTGACCCACGATGTGAGCGAGGCCGTCCTGCTGGCCGACAGAGTGGTCTTTGCGGAAGACGGCCGGGTAAAGGCGGAGCTTGCCATAGCCCTCCCCAGACCCAGGGAAAAGGCAGCGGACAGCCGGGAATACAGGGAGCTCATGTCCCTTTTTCAGGAGGCGAGCCCATGAAAAAGACGTCGAGGGGCTTCCTTCTGGCCCATCTGCTGCTTGCGCTGCTGGCAGCCACTCTCTTCGCGGAAAAGCAGCGCCCCACCGTTCGCGAGCCCTGGTCCATGCTTGTTGGACTTGCTCTGATTGAAGGGCTGTTCCTTTTGGTGTATAATAGAAAAAAAGGTACCGGTGCCTGTGACATAATCGTCTTTGTCTGGTTCTCCCTTCTGTTGTGGGAGCTTTGCACCTCGGTTTTTGACCTTGCCAACCCGGTTTTGCTGCCCTGTCCCGAGAATGTGTTCGACACCTTCAGGGAACAGTGGCGGCAGATGCTTTTGAATGTGGCCTGTTCCATGGAGCTGCTTTTCATCGGCTTTGGCAGCGGCATGGTCCTGGCCCTGCTTTTGGGGCTCGCAGCGGGCTGGATACCCAGGCTTTGCGCCTTCGCCTATCCCATTGCCAATGTGATGGCGCCGATCCCGGCCATAGTCTTCTCGCCATATCTTGTGGCCATAATGCCGAGCTTCCGCAGCGCCTCCATCATGGTGATGGTCCTGGGCGTCTTCTGGCCCAATTTCCTCAGCACCATAAACCGGGTTAAGGGCATGGAGCGGGAGATCCTGGACTCTGCCCGCATGCTCTGCCTCTCCAATGGCAGCATGATCTGGCGTGTGCTGCTGCCCTATGTCTTTCCCGGGGTCATAAGCGGGCTCAAGGTCTCTGTGACCACCTCGCTGCTGATGCTCAACTTCGCCGAGCTTATGGGGGCCTCCCACGGCATGGGCTACTATGTGCAAAACAGCATCACATATGCGAACTATACCCAGGCCCTGGCGGGGATCATCTGCATAGGCCTTGTGGTCACTGTCCTGAATAAGCTCGTCGCCCTTATCCAGAAAAAAGCTGTGCTCTGGAGGTAGATCATGGAAGATAACAAGCAATTGGAATGCTGCTGCTGCGAAGATAGCGGCGGCGGACAAAACTGCATAATATGCGGCCGCCCCCTCAGCTATTTCAGCGAAGCGCGGCTGATGAAATGCGCCGTGTGCGGAAGGGAAAAAGAGGCCGACGCCGCCTGCGAGGAGGGGCATTTTGTCTGTGACGACTGCCACAGCGGCGGCGGGGCCGCCATAATCAGCTTCCTCCTGGGCTCTGAAGAGCGGGACCCTGTCGCCCTCTATCTTCAGGTCTGCGCGATGAAGCAGGTGCATCTCCACGGCCCGGAGCACCACAGCATAGTGCCCTGTGTGCTCATGACCGCCTACCGCAATAACGGCGGCTGCCTGGAGCTCAAGGACTGCCTTAACGAGGCCTGGCGGCGGGGCAAAAAGCTCCCCGGCGGCGCCTGCGGCTTTCTGGGGGTCTGCGGAGCGGCGGCCGGGGCGGGGATCTTTGCCAGTATCCTCTGCGAGGCTACTCCGCTTACGGCCGCGGTCTGGCACGTTCCCCAGCAGGTCACGCTCGAGGCACTGCGCCGCATGACGGAGCTGGGCGGCCCCCGCTGCTGCAAGCGCACGGGCCGTATCGCCATTCAGGTTGCCGCCGAACACGCGGCCGAGCGCTACGGCATAAAAATGCCCCTGTCCTCACCCCCCTGCGCCTATTCAAAGCGCAACCGGGAATGCCTTAAAGAGGGCTGTCCCTTTTACGGGGAGGTGAGCTGATGGAGACCGGAAGGCACCCCTGCAAGGGCGACTATCTGGACAAGTTCATCCAGCCGGCGGTGCTCTCTCTTTTGTGCGAAGGCTCCTTCCACGGCTTCTATCTTCTGGCGGAGCTTGAGCGCCGGAAACTGGTCTCCGGAGCCGACGCCACCGGCTTTTACCGCAGCCTCCACAAGCTGGAGGAAGATGGCAAGCTCAGCTCACAGTGGGAAATACCAAAAGGCGAAAAACCCAGAAAGCTCTACTCCATCACTCCCAAGGGCCTCTCCTGCCTGAAAAACTGGCAGAACACCCTGAAAAACTATCTCCTCCTGGTGGACAGCATATCCGCCGCCGTTGACAGAGCCGTCGAGATAAGGGAAAAAGCCTGAAGGCCCCGGGCCTCCAAAGGGCTGAGCCCCATGAAAAGGCCGCCGGAAAACACAGCTTCAGCGGGATATTGACGGCCTTGCCAAAATCAAGGAAGCGGATGAATAAAAACCGTTCTTGACACTGTCGTCTCTTACTGGTACAATGGAAACAAGGAAACAAAGAAAATTTGTTATACATATTTCATTGTAAACAGCATATCATAGAAAGGAAGGTCTGTATGGAAACAGCGGCAGTGAAAGGCGGTACTCTGATGAACCGTAAAACCATTCGTATATCGGAAAAAAGACAGTTGACGATCCCGCAGAAATTTTTTGAAGCCCTCGGATTTGCTACAGAAGCGGAATGTATTCTGCGCGGCAATGAAATTGTGCTGCGTCCGGTCAAGGAGCAGGGCGGCGGTGAATTTGCCGAACAGATTCTTGCAGACTTAATCGCACAGGGGTTCAGCGGCGATCAGCTCCTTGCCGAATTCAAAAAAACGCAGAAGAAGGTGCGCCCTGCTGTAGAAGCTATGCTTGCTGAGGCAGAACAGGCGGCTCATGGAGAAGGTGAAAGCTACTCTTACCATGATGTATTCGGGACGGAGGAAGAATGATGGCACAGCTGCGAATCCTTCCTCCGGTAGCCAAATTCCTGATGAAAATCAAAGACAAACGCCTAAAGACGCTGTATCAGGAAGCCATCGACAGGATATTGGAAGATCACACCGTAGGAGAAGCCAAGACCGGAGATTTGGCGGGTGTTTTTGGCTATGATATCTACTACGACAAAACCAATTATGAGCTTGCCTATACCGTAGAGTATGTAGAGGACAAGATCGTGGTGGTCATTATGGCCGGAACAAGGGAAAACTTTTATGACGAACTCAAGCGATATATGAAATGAGAAAATTGTTCCACGAGAAAGACGATGTCGATATGGCGTCGTCTTTTTTCTTTACTTGCCCGCTTACATCCTCAGGCTCAAACAAAATCGAAGCCCAACGGAGCGGGTTCGATTTTGAAAGGAGGAGGAAGGGAGCGTGCGGATGAGGACTTTTTTGCCGCAGGCATAAAAAGTCGTCGGAGCAAAGCGGACTTTGCTCCGACGTGGTGCCGGTGACCGGGCTCGAACCGGTACGCTGTTGCCAGCGAGGGATTTTAAGTCCCTTGTGTCTGCCATTCCACCACACCGGCGGAGGAAGGATACCTCTCGTTAATTTATCATTTCATCGGCTTCGTGTCAAGTGAGGAAAGCCCCGGAGAAGAACTTATCGCTTCTCCGGGGTCAGGCTCGGCTTATTCCACGGTCACGGTCCCGTCTTCGGTCACGGTAACGGTCATGCCGGTCTTCACATAGTCCAGAAATTCCTGGCCCAGCATATCCACAACGGGCATGCTGCTCTCTGTCCAGACGGAGCCCAGGATAGCCCCGGAGGCGGCCAAAGAGTCGATAGGCATGGAGAAAAGCATGCAGGCGGGCTGCTTGCCCTGGGCGCAGGCGGTGTACAGCACCATGCCGCCGGTGGTGGAGCCGATGGTCTGGGGCAGGCACAGGGCCTTTGCCAGCATGGGCTGCTTATAGATGTCGGGGTTGTTCTGGTCGCCGCATTTTACCTGCTTGTCACCGAACTGAAGGGCCATCTGGTAGCTGGCCAGAGTGTTGAAGCCGGCGCGGCTCACCAGTGCCTGGGCCCGGCAATTGCCGGGGACTATGGTCCTGCCTTTAAACTGTCTCATTTCCGTCCCTCCCTGCTGGTGATCGTGTGAAGTATCTCCGCCTCGGTATAGTACCGGGCGCTGGTATAGGTGCGGAGCTTGTTCGAGGAGGTTATAACAGCCTTCTTCTTGCAGAGAGGATTGTTCATGTACATGAGCGGGCAGATATAGCTGAGCACTACACCGGTGGAGCGGAGCTTTGCCGCGAGGGGAGTTTTTTCAAACTCGGCTATGACCGGGGGCGCGGCGGTGAACACCGTGGGTACGCTGACCTTGCTCAGCCCGTTTTCCGCGAGGGCATTGTAAACATTCTCTGTCCAGTCCTGAAGCTGCCTGAGAGACATGTGGGGGCAGCCCACAAAGCACAGCGCCGGGCTCGCCTCCGGGTCCTTCCACACCACGGGATAGGAGGCCTTCACCCGCTCAAGCTCCTTGTCGTCTATCACATAGCGGCGGGCGTTTTCCTTTATGAGGGCCTGGCCCTGGTCCCGGGCCTCGGGCGTAAGCCCCTCCACATGGTAGAGACCGACGGCCCCGTTGGAGGCGGTGGCCGCGCCAAAGTCTTTCAGATAGGCGCGGGCGTTCTCGTCAAGCTCTGTCCCGAGCCACTTCTCCATGCCCACTATATAGGGCACCTCTTCCATCACCTTCATCCCGATGGCCGAGCCCAGGAGCTGGGCCTCTGGCCGCTTTTCGCAGCGGACCTCCACCACCCAGTCGGCCTTTCGGCCCTCGTCGGTCAGCAGGCCGAATTCCGGCACGAAGCCGGCTATAGAGCCCATGAGCTCTATCATGCCGGAGTTCCTGTTGCAGCGGGCGCCGAGAACAGAGTTGGCATAGACAACGGCGGAGGATTCTGCCCAGGAGAGCACTTCGCCCTTGGCCGGGATGTTGCCCATCTGCTCCAGATAGCAGGCGCAGCTATAGTCCCCGTCGCCGGAGACCCCCAGGCGTTTGAGCTGCTCCTCATAGCGCTCCTGCTGGGTGTACATGAATTTCTTGAACACGATGTTTTCCAGGAACGAGGAGGGGACATTCCTGTCCAGAGGCCTTGGGTCGGCGGAGAAGCTCTGGGCGCTCACAAGGCCCGCCTCGATAAGCTGGTCATAGAGGTCGTACACGGGCTTCATGGCCTTCAGGCCAAAGCTTATGACCGTGTGCCCCCGCTTGCTCGTCACCGGCGCCATACGCTCCGCCCCGAAGGCGTCGCCGTACATCACCAGTGTTTTTACTACCTTTGCCATTACCGGGCCTCTCTCCCCATCAAGCAGGGCCTGCTGCTCGGCTGTAAGGCGCATATAACCACATCCTTTTGTCATACCCGGCCATGAGCCGGTGAATTTGATATTATTCTAACACTCTTGCCGTCTAAAGTCAACGCCATCCGCTGCCTTCTGGGGCCCCGGACCATTCTGACGGCTTGCATTATTTTCACTCCTGGTTTATACTGAAAAAAACGGCTCACAGAGAAAAATATATCCGGGAGGGCTTGAGATGAAAGGTATTATTCTGGCCGGGGGCGCGGGGACGCGCCTGTATCCGATAACCCGCTCCATATCAAAGCAGATACTGCCCGTGTACGATAAGCCAATGATATATTACCCCCTGTCGGTGCTGATGCTGGCTGGGATAAGGGAGATAATGATAATCTCCACCCCCAGGGACCTTGCGGCCTTCAGGGAGCTTCTGGGCGACGGGGCCTCTCTGGGGCTGAGGCTGGAGTACGCGGTGCAGGACGAGCCCAGGGGCCTGGCCGAGGCCTTTATAATAGGCGAGGACTTTATCGGCGGGGACAATGTGTGCCTTATCCTGGGGGACAATATCTTTCACGGCGGCGGCATAACCCCGGCGGTGCAGAGCGCGGCAAAGCTTGAAAAGGGCGCTGTGATCTTCGGCTATTCCGTGCCGAACCCCCAGGATTTCGGCGTGGTGGAGTTCGACGGGGACAGAAACGTGCTCTCCATCGAGGAGAAGCCCGCCCAGCCCAGGTCCAGCTATGCCGTGCCCGGCCTGTATTTTTATGATAACGACGTGGTCTCCATCGCCAAGAGCATAAAGCCCTCCGCCCGGGGAGAGCTTGAGATAACGGCGGTGAACAACGCCTATCTTGAGCGGGGCGATCTTCAGGTCATGATTTTCGGCCGGGGCCTTGCCTGGCTTGACACGGGCACCCACGAGAGCCTGCTGGAGGCGGCGAATTTTGTCTCGATAATCCAGAAGCGCCAGGGCCTGTATGTGGCCTGCATCGAGGAGATAGCCTTCCGCATGGGCTATATCGACCGGAAAGCCCTGCTGGAGCTGGCCGAGCCCCTGCTGAAAACGGACTATGGCCGCTATCTTGTGAAGGTGGCCGAGGGGATCTGAGGAGGAAGAGTATGAAAAAAATTCTTGTCACCGGCGGAGCCGGCTTTATAGGCTCGAACTTCGTGCAGTACATCCTCCGCCAGCGGGAGGACGTGGAACTCCTTGTGAATCTGGACCTGCTCACATACGCGGGGAACCTGGAAAACCTTCTGCCTGTGCGGGAGGACAAGCGCTATGTGTTCGTCCACGGCGACATAAGGGACAGGGCTCTCGTAGGCGAGCTATTTGATAAATACGGCTTTGACACCGTGGTCCACTTCGCAGCAGAGTCCCATGTGGACAGAAGCATAGTGGAGCCGGAGATATTCCTCACCACCAATGTCATCGGTACCCAGACCCTTCTTGACGCGGCAAAAAGCCACTGGAAGCTGGAGCCGGACAACAAATACTCCCGGGAGTACAGGGAGGGCGTGGTATATCTCCAGGTCAGCACCGACGAGGTATACGGAGCCCTGGGCAAGACCGGGCTCTTTCAGGAGAGCAGCCCCATCGCCCCCAACAGCCCCTATTCCGCTTCCAAGGCCGGGGCGGACCTTGTGGTCAGGGCCTACAGCCAGACCTATGGCCTGCCTGTGAATATAACCCGCTGCTCCAACAACTATGGGCCATACCAGTTTCCGGAAAAGCTCATCCCCCTTATGATACATAACGCCCAGGGCAACAAGCCCCTGCCCGTGTACGGGGACGGTATGCAGATAAGAGACTGGCTCCACGTCTCTGACCACTGCTCTGCAATACTGGCGGTGCTGGAGAAGGGCCGGCGGGGCGAGGTCTATAACATCGGCGGCAACAACGAGAAGGCCAATATAGAGATAGTCCGCCTTATCATCGACAAGCTGGGCCGCAGCGAGAGCCTTATAAAGCATGTGCAGGACCGGCCAGGCCACGACAGGCGCTATGCCATAGACAACAGCAAGATAAGCGGCAGCCTGGGCTGGAGCCCCAGCTACAGCTTTGAAAAGGGCATGGAATCCACTATAGACTGGTACCTCCATAACCCCGGCTGGGTGGAGCGGGTAGTCTCCGGCGACTATATGGATTATTACAGCAAAATGTACTCCTGACGATAAAAAAGCCAGGGCCGGGGCGGTTCAGCCCCGGCCCTGGCTTCACCAAAGGCCCAAAAATGAGCGGCCTCCTCTCGAGCCTGTTAAGATTTGACATATTTCGTGATAAATTTTCAATCTTAGGGCTTGCAATTTGTTTTCATTTGTCGTAATATTGTAACCAAGAAACTGCACGCTGGACTTAGCCTGAAAGAAGTCTGAAAGCTCCGTGCTTCAGGCGGGATTCTTAATCTTTATTAAGCCTGGGCCCATTTTGTGGACAGGAGGGGCCGGGCGGGATATAATTGGACTACAGTTTCGGCGAAAGCGGCAGCAGGAAAGAGAAATTACGGCCCGGAGAGGGCCGGATAGGGGGATATACACATCATGAAGAAACGGCTTATAAGCGTGCTTTTGACGGTGCTTATAGTTGCGGGCCTGTTTTCCGGGCTTACGGTGAGCGCCGCGGCGGAGGACACGATAAAGCACACCCTGAAAAGCGGTGAGACCGTCTCCGGCGTCTGTGCGGCCCTGGGGATAGATTTTTACGCCAATTATGACTGGATAACCAAGACCAACAACATAAAAAGCTACAACAATCTCAAGCCGGGCTTGGTCCTCACCCTTCCGGCTCCGGGCACGAAGCCGGGCACCGGCGGCACACCCAGCACCCCCGGCAACATGGGCGGCTCTGCCGGCTCCAGCGCCAGCACCACCACGGAGCTTCAGGGCAACGACTATGCCAGCGGCTATCTCATAAACCACACTCTCCAGTATGGCGAGACCGTCTCCGGCGTCTGCGCGGCCCTGGGTATAGATTTCTATGCCAATTCGGACCTTATACTCAAGCTGAATAACCTGAAGGGCTATAACAACATCATCGCCGGGCGCAAGCTCCTTCTGCCCAGCCCCAAGGCTCCCGCCTCCGGCTCCTGCATTATGATAGTGGCCCACAAGGTGGTCTCCGGCGACGCTACATATAACATCTGCGAGAGCTACGGTATCGACTATACAAAGAACCTGGATCTCATGAAGATACTCAACAACAGGGATAATATGGCCGCCATCAAGGTGAATCAGACCATATATATCCCCGTGCCCACCACCATAAAGGCCAATACCGGCGGCGGGAACTCCGGGGGCAGCACCGGCGGAAATACCGGCGGGAACACCGGCGGGAACACCGGCAGCAGCGCCGACGGCAAGACCTACAGCATATACCAGAACACCACCAACCACGGCAGCTACCAGGTCCTTGTAGACGGCAAGAGCGCCAGCCAGGCCAAGTCCGGCGCGGTGGTCACGATCAGCACAGATCCCGATGACTACTACAAGCTGGGCAATATCACCGTCACGAACGACGGCAAGGAAGTGGCCACGGTCAAGGACGGGAAGTTCACCATGCCCAACTGCAACGTGCGCATAAGCGTCAGCTTCGTGTCCGCGGAGGACTATGCCATAAACAAGGCCCGAGTCTCCAACGGCAGCTTCAAGACCACGGTGAACGGCACGGAGGTCGATAAGGCCGCCGCGGGCCAGACCGTGAAGGTGCAGGCCTCTCCGGCCTACGGCTATGAGCTGGACAGCATAAGCGTCAGCTACAGTAAGGGCGGCACGGCCGTCAGCGTCTCCAACGGCAGCTTCGTCATGCCCGCAAGCCCCGTGGACGTTTCTGTGAGCTTCAAGAAGGCCGAGCCCCACTATATAAGCAAAGAGACCGTGACCGGCGGCAGCTTCGAGACCCAGATAAACGGCGTCGCCGTGGATAAGGCCGAGTCCGGCGAGACCGTGAAGATAGTGGCCAGCCCCGGCAAGGGCTTTAAGCTGGCCTCCGTCAGCGTTGTCAGAAACGACGGCGTGACCGTTGCCGTGAACAACAACAGCTTCGTCATGCCGGAGACCAGCGTGACCGTGAAGGTGACGTTCAAGGCGGAGATATACACCGTCTTTACCGACAGTGCAGATAACGGCAAATTCAGCATCGAGGTCAACGGCAAGACCGGCACCAGCGCCGCCTACGGCGACACGGTGAAGGTCCTGGTGTATCCCGACTCCGGCTATGTGCTGGACAGCGTAAAGATCACCAAGGACGGCCAGGAGGTCGCGAAGCTTGACTCCGCCGGCTGCTTTACCATGCCGGATAAGAACGTGCGGGTAACTGTGAGCTTCAAAAAGGCCTGAGAAACTGAAAACATAAGAGACAAAAGAGTCTGAAAGGTCAGCCGCGTTGGCGGCTGACTTTTTTTAGACGAAGGGGGACATAAGCGACATGAGCGAGAAACTATATTATACAGACAGCCACCTGCACGAATTCAATGCAAGACTGCTCTCCTGCCGGAAAGAGGGAGAGCGGTATCTGCTCCGCCTGGACAGAACGGCCTTCTTCCCGGAGGGCGGCGGCCAGCTTTCGGACACGGGCTCCATCGGCCCCGCCCGGGTGCTGGACTGCCGGGAGCAGGGGGAGAGCGTTATCCACTACGCCGACAGGCCCCTTGAAGAAGGGGAGGAGTATAGCTGCGCCATTGACTGGGAGCAGCGTAGAAGGCGCATGCAGAACCACTCCGGCGAGCATGTGGTCTCCGGCCTCGTCCACCGGCTCCACGGCCTTGATAACGTGGGCTTTCACATGGGCAGGGAGTTTATGAGCCTGGACTTTAACGGCGAATTGAGCCGGGCCCAGACCGACGAGATAGAATATCAGGCGAACCTTGCCGTCAGGGACAATATCCCCGTCCGCGCCTTCACCCCCGGCCCGGAGGAGCTGGCCGCCCTTGACTACAGGAGCAAGAAGGAGCTCAATGGCCAGGTGCGCATAGTGGAGATACCCGGAATAGACCTCTGCGCCTGCTGCGCTCCCCATGTATCCGCCACCGGTGAGATAGGCCTTATAAAGATCCTGGACGCGGAGCGGCACAGGGGGGGCACGCGCCTGAGCCTTGTCTGCGGCATGGACGCCCTGGACAATTACCGGCTCCGTCAGGACAGCGCGGCGGCCATATCGGCCCTGCTCAGCGCCAAGAGGGACCAGATCCAATGCGCCGTGGAGCGGCTCCTCGCGGAGCAGGCAAGGCTGAAGGAGAAGCTCTCCTGCCTGGGCATGGAGGCCGCCAGAAGAAGGGCCGAGGCCACGGATCCGAGCCGGGGCAGCCTCTGCCTTTTTGACAGTGTCCTGGATGAGCCCGCTTTGAGAGAGCTTGTGAATATCCTAACCGAAAACTGCCCCGGCCTTGTAGCCGTGTTCTCCGGAGACGACCGGGAGGGCTACAGATATATTATCGGCAGCCGCAGCCTGGACCTGCGCGCCGCCGCCCGCGGGATAAACGCCGGCATAGAGGGCCGGGGCGGCGGCAGCCGTGAAATGATCCAGGGCAGAGCCTCCGCCTCCGCCGAAACTATACAAAAATTCATAGAGGCCTATTCGGTTTAGACAAATGCGGAGAAAATGTATAATTGCGCCCAAAAAAGCAGGGCTTTTTTCGTGGAAAATGCCCAAAAACCGATTGACAAATAAATGACGGCCTGATAAAATAGTATGTGTGAGAGCGGGCGCACCGCGCCCAGATGAAAATTGAATATGGGGGGTTATCTGTGAAAGATCTCAAGCATCTGATCTACTTTGAGAATCTGCTTCAGGAGGCCAACAACGAGCTTGTCCAGAAAGCCAGGGAAGAGGGCAAGTACGCCGTGGGCTACACATGTTATTTCATGCCTGAAGTGCTTCTCGACCTGCCCGGCTGCTTCTCTGTCAGACTGAGAGCGCCGCGCTGCACCTCGCCGGACATCGCGACCTACTACATGTCCGCCCGTGTCTGTCACTACGGCAGAAGCCTTTTCGAGCGCGCCCTTGAAGGGGGCTACAATTTCCTCGACGCCCAGATGGCTACGGAGACCTGCACTGTCACATGCCGCTTTCAGGAGCACCTGAAGAAAAAGAACCTCGACTCCGTAAAAGACATGGACGTCATCCGAAACGACAACTTCTTCTGCGAATTCATCGACGTGCCCTTTAAAAAGACGGAAAACAGCTATATCCACTACAGAGAGCAGCTTCGCCACCATGTGCTGATGGAGCTCAACAAGCACTTCGGCACGGACATTTCCGACCAGGCCATCCTTGAGACGGTGGAGCGGCACAACGAGATATGCCGCCTTGTAAACGAGATAGGCGACTACAGAAAGCTTGATAACCCCACCATAACGGGCTACGAGTTCCATGTTATCCAGCTTGTGACCCAGGTCTGCCCCAAATACCTCATAATCGACAAGCTGCGCGAGACCGCGGAGGAGCTCAAGACCCGTCAGCCGGATGCGAATTGGCCCTTCCGCTGCAAGGTGGTGCTTGCCGGCTCTGAAAACGACGACCCGGACTTCACAAAGCTTATCGAGAGCTGCGGGGCGGAAGTCGTGGCGGACCGATACTGCTACGGCGCGGTGGAGAGCAGGATCCCCATCAGCATAGAGCAGGGCCAGGACCCGCTGGACGCCATCGCCCGCCACTATCTGGACACCAGCAACTGTCCCCGCTTCATGCCCCAGGACATCATGCGCGGGAGAAAGCAGCGCCTGGCCGAGCTTGTGCGCGACTATAACGCTGACGGCCTCATAGTGGCCTCGAACAAGTTCTGCGAATATTGGAGCTACGAGCGGGTGGTAGACACCGTGGTCATGAACAGAGACTTCGGCATTCCCGTGTGCTCGATAGAAAAAGAATACATAAACGCCGCCTCCGGTCAGCTCCGGACCCGCTTCCAGGCCTTCGTCGAAAGTGTTGAGATCAAGAAGATCCAGGGGGGTAAGTGATATGGCGAACAAAAAAGAGCTGAAGAAAAAGCTTCACGACTTCTGGTACGGCAAGCCCCACGGTGAGCGCCGCCTGGGCGAGCTCTATCAGGATAAGACCGGTCTTTATAAACACAGAGAGTGGCGGGGCGTAAAGGACACCCTGTACTATTTCTATAACATCTGGCTCTATAACTATATCCACATGGTCACAGACGTGCAGAAGTTCGGCGGTCTTGTGAACTTTGCCAAGGGCGTGTGGAGATACCGCTGGGTGGGCCAGACCTATCTGCCCGTGCTCCACTGGTTCGACAGGGGCATGGAAGGTCTGAGAGGCGAGGCGCTGCGGGCCTCGGCCTGGCACTACCGGGGCATGGCCTGCGAGACCATCCGCCAGTTCCAGAGAATGTTTGCGGCCGACGCCAATATCCACGGCGGCAAGCGGGGCGAGCTGTGGAAGCACACCATGGCCCATAACGAGACCGTATGGGGCGGAGTCTTCTATCCCTGGACGGATAAGTTCGACAATGTGGCCCTGGAGATGATCCCCTATTTCGTCACCTGCCATGTCAATTCCCACACGGTGCACAACTATATCGACGCGGTCCAGTCCATCGGCCTCCCCGGAGACCCCTGTCCCATGTGCCAGGCCGAGTCGGGCCTGTTCGTCCTGGACGACATACCCGACTACGCCCCCTTCGTCGTGACCTCCAACGAGGCCTGCGACGGCTCGGTGGCTACCTCCATCCTTCAGGACTGGTTTTTGGATAAACCCCTGTTCGCCATGCCCCAGCCCATGCAGTTCGACGATCCCCTGGTGCACCAGCACTGCCGCCGCGAGATAGAGGAGTGCTGGAAATTCATCGAGGAGCAGACCGGCGTCCCCTTCAACTGGGACCAGCTCGTCTACAAGCTGGAGCGGCAGAACAAGCTCCAGGAATTTGAGCGGGAGAAATGGGAAGTGGCCGCAAAGACCGACAGTTACCCCATAAACGGCGTGGCCCAGGCCCTCTACCGCATCTACTACTCCCAGGACGGCGACAGGCAGATCTGGCACGACATGGACGCCAAGGTCCGCAAGATAATGGAACGCTGTGTGGAGAAGAAGATAAAGACCTTCCCCAAGACCCGGCACCGGGTGATCGCCTGGTCCTGCGCCCCGCTGTACTACTCCAACTGGTGTACCTGGGCATATAACTGCTGGGGCCTGAACGTGATAATCAACATGGACTCTCTCATGTTCGACATGACCATTCGCACCGACAGCTATGAGCACTGCCTGGACGACATGGCCACCTACCACATGTGGGCTCCCATGCGCCGCATGGCCGTGGGCGGTATGCACCACATCTTCGAGCTGTGGGAAAACATGGAAAAGTTCAACTGCGACTTTGTTATGATGTATGACCAGCTCCAGTGCAAGGGGATGCAGGGGGTCCATGGCCTGTTTGAGGATGAATTCAGGGAGCGGAACATAAACGCCATCTGGATGCCCCACGCCCTGCCCGACAGCCGCACCGTCTCCCGGGCGGAGATACGCCGCATAGTGAACGACTATATGACCACTGTCATGCACGAAGAGCCTCTGGATCCGTCTCTGCTGGACTTTGACGATTCAATGGGCTGGTAAGGAGGGTAAGCTATGAAAAAAAGCAAAGGCAAGAGCGGGCGCAGGCTGATAGGCAAGCTTATAGGGGCCGCCGCCCTGGCAAACGCGGCACTGTTCCTGGTGTTCTTTTTCGACCTTGACGGCAAACTGCTGTTTAACGTGGTGGAGCCCTTTTTGAAGAACCACTACGACAACATGCAGCGCAAGGACACCCTTAAAGCTCCCTACGACATGGATAAATATCCATCATACGAGTACTAAATTTTTTAAAATATACAACATAAAATGGAGGCGCGTTTAAAATGAAGTACTTTGGCGGCTGCGACGTGGGCTCGACCTACACAAAAGCGGTGATATTGGACGAGACAGGGAAGATGGTGGCGGACACCACCATAAGGAGCAAGATAAACTCGGAGGCCTCAGCCATAGCGGCGATGGAGGAAGTGATAGCGAAGGTACCGGAGCTCAAGAGCTCGAAGGATCTTGCGTATCTCATAGGCACCGGGTACGGGCGGAACAAGGTTCCGTTCGCGGATGAGAACATATCGGAGATAAGCTGCCACGCCATGGGCGTGCATGTTACGAACCCTGACGTAAAGGCGATAATAGACATAGGCGGCCAGGACGTAAAGGGCATAAGCATAGACAGCGACGGAACGGTGAAGAACTTTGCGATGAACGACAAGTGCGCGGCCGGCACCGGGCGCTTCTTCGAGGCGATGGCCCGCTCCTTCGAGCTCACGCTGCCGGAGTTTTCCAAGCTGAGCCTGAGCGCGAAGAACGTTATCCCGATAACGGCGCAGTGCACAGTTTTCGCAGAGTCAGAGGTCATAACCCTGGTGGGCGAAGGAAAGGCGACGGACGAGATAGCGGCCGGAATA
>DBGBEC010000088.1:0-2993 GCA_048477415.1 Candidatus Limivicinus sp.
GAGTATCTCCTGGTTCAAAAGCCGGTTGACCGCGGCGCTGTCGCTCACTCCGGCCTCGGCCAGGATCCCCTTTTTGTCATTGCGCTCCTCGCAGTGGCCTATAAGGGTGGACTCGCAGCCCATGGCCTTCACGGCGGAGGCAGGCCGGTTGGTGGTAAAGGCTCCGAAGTTGCCGCCAACGGCGGTGTTCATCCTGTAGACCCCCTGGCTCCCGAGGCGGACTGGGCTCCCCTCGCTCCGGGCGGCTGCGGCAGAGAGCAGATGTGCCTCCGGAAGGTACTGGACAAACTCGACCTTTTCCCTGTCGTACTTTCTCAGCGCCTCCTGGGTCCCGCCCACAACGGCGGCGCCCCAGTCAGCCACCGGGGCAAGACGGTTCACCCCGCCCAGCTCCACCGGCACGTCAAAGCGCTTGAGGTTCAGATAGATATGTTTCATTTTTCTTCCTCACTTTCTGAGCATGGCATAGCTGGGGAAGTCCCCTCCCATAAGGGGGGCCGCATAGTCAAAGAAGGGCTCTGCGATCTGATTGCCGTCTATTATCCATTCCAGGGGGAACTTCTTTTCCACATTGGCCACCTTTTCCAGGGGCACAAGGCTGAGACTGCTGCTGTATACCGGGCTGCGGCAGGCCTCGATGGCCACCATGTACCCGCTCTCCCCCCTCAGGGCCGACTCAAGGGCGAACTTGCCCACGGCACAGGCCTCTTCCCGGTCCGTAAGGGATACATAGGGAATGCTGGCCCTGCCCAGAAGGCCGGGTTTTTCCGCCCGGGATTTGATATTCAGCTTCTGCATTATAAGGTCGGATATGTGCTGGGCGGTGCCGCCGGGAACAGTGTGGCCGAAGCCGTCTACGATGCCGGTATCCGCCAGGGGCCTGCCGTCCAGGCCTCTTATCCCCTCGCTCACATTCACCAGCAGGCCCTTGCCCATGGCATAGCAGCGCTCTATATCCGCCAGCATCCTGTCCACGTCAACAGGCAGCTCGGGCAGATAGGTCAGCACCTGGCAGTCCGTGAGCCGCCCGGCCATGGCTGAGGCGGCCGTTACCCACCCGGCATTGCGGCCCATAAGCTCCAGCACCACCACATGGATGGGCAGGCCCGAGGCGTCCAGCGCCAGCTCTGAGGCGCTTATCGCGGCGTAACGGGCGGCAGAGCCAAAGCCGGGGCAGTGATCCGTCAGGTCCAGGTCGTTATCCATGGTCTTGGGTATGCCGATGACCCGGATATTTAGTCCTTCCTTTTGGGCCAATATGTTTATCTTGTTGCAGGTGTCCATGGAGTCGTTTCCGCCGTTATAAAAGAAGCAGTCTATCTCAAACTTTTTCAGCGTCTCCAGCACCGTGGGATAATCCGCCTCGCCAAGCTTGCGCCGACAGGAGCCGATGGCGGAGGCGGGGGTGTGGCTGAGCTTTGAAATAGTCTCCGCGGGCACGGCGCTCAGATCCATCAGGTCTCCGCTGAGTATTCCCTCCGCGCCGAAGCGGGCGGCGTATATCCTGTCCACCTGTCCGGAGGCTCTGGCGGCCTCCACCACTCCCTGGAGGGAGCAGTTGATCACCGCCGTGGGGCCGCCGCCGTGGGCCACGAGAATATTCTTCCCCATGCTCATATACCTTTCTTTCTGTAGCGCTCGGCCATCTCGTCAAGGCTTATCATCTCCACCAGAGGTGCCTTGCCCACGCTGTCAAACTCTACTATGAGGGTGCCTACGACTTCCTTCACGCCTCTCTCGATGCAGCCGACTACCCGGGCCACATCCTCGTCAGGCACATTGCCGTACATTACGGTGTCCATTATTGGGGGCAGGAAGGCCCTGGGGTCGAAGGCGGAGGGCTTTTCCAGCAGGAGCCTGTATATCCCGCCGATAGAGGGGCTGTCGGTGAGCCTGGGCTCGCCCTTGAAGAGCTCTCTAAGGTTCCGGGTCACGGCCAGGCGGATGTCAGTGTCCACATTTATCTTGCGGATACCCTGCTTGGACACTTCCTTTAGCTGCTCCTTCTTTATGCCGTAGGCATCGTGGATATCGCCGCCCAGGGCGTTTATCTCGCTGACTATGTACTGGGGAACGGTGGAGGAGCCGTGGCTGACCAGGGTGCCCTCTATCCCCTCGTGGAGCATGCACTCCTTGGTGGCGATGGCGATCTCCTTGCGGATGATGGTGTCCTTGCCCTTGTTGGCCCCGTGCTTCGTGCCATAGCTTATGGCCAGGGCGTCCACCCCGGTCTGGCGGAAGAACTTCACCGCGTCCATGGGATTTGTATAGGTAGAGGTGGCGGCAAACACATGGTCCTCCACCCCGGCCAGAACACCAAGCTCGCCCTCAACGGTGACGCCCCTCTCGTGGGCGTATTTCACCACCTCGCGGGTCAGTTCCACGTTCTCATCAAAGGTCAGTGAGGAGCCGTCGATCATAACGGAGGTGTATCCCCCCTGGATAGCGGCAATGCAGGAATCCAGATCCTTGCCGTGGTCCAGGTGGAGAGCCACGGGAACAGGGCTGTTCTCCGCATATTTCTTCACTGCGTTCGCGATGTTCAGCGCACCCTTTTTCTTGTCCTCCAGGCTGCCGTTGGCAAAATCCGTCCGCCCGCCCATAAAGGCGTTGGCAAGATCCGCCCCCTGCAAAATGGCCGCAGAGCGGAACATCTCATGGACCTCTATCACAGCCTTGGCCTGGCAAACGGCGTTCACATTGAACGCGCCCTGGGCATAGTTGTACTTCTCGGTAGTGTCCAAAATTGCTTTCATGGGAACGAGTGGCATAGTACTTACCTCCATTCAGTCTGTGTGCTGTCCTAATTTCTTATTTAATTTAATTAATTTCTGCAAGTACAAATTTACACTACTTTTAGCATTTCAACAAGATGGAAAAGCCACTAAAAAACGCAGCCCTTTTTTAGCTATAAATACCAAGAAAACCCTGTTAGCCCCGGCTATTTTCAAAAAATTCCGGTTATTTTGCAGAAATATGTCGTCCCACATGAC
>DBGBEC010000089.1:0-18798 GCA_048477415.1 Candidatus Limivicinus sp.
CCATCCCGGCGAGCAGCCCAAGGAGGCCAAAAAGCCCAACCGCCGCCGGGGCTACTACCACGGCAAACCCAAAGCCCATCCCGGCGGAGAACAGAAATAAGCCGGGGCCCGGAATAGAGCGGCGAAAGCGCCGCGGTAAAAAAGTTCCGAAGGACCGCCACATCGGCGGAGCCTTCGGAACTTTTTCAATGGGTCGGTTTCCCGTTATGGGGCCGAAAAGACCTTAGGCGGGCTTTATTATCCCGGCCATGGCGCGGCGGAGGGGCCTGTACAGAAGCAGGACGCTCACAAGGTTCCCGGCGCAGTGGGCCAGGTCAAAGGGTATGCCGCTGACCCAATAGCTGAGGGCCATGGCCCAGCCGCCCATAAAGAGATATGGAATGGCGCAGAGAGCCCCGAAGCACAGGCCAAAGGCCCCCGCCAGCATAGCCCAGACAAAGGCCGAGTCGACGCGCCGCATAAGCGCGGCCAAAGCCCCGAGCAGGGGCCAGGCGTAGATATAGCTGAACCACCACAGGCCGAAGCCGAACATCAGCCCCTCCAGCAGCACATACACGAACACCGCATACATGACCTTCCAGCCGAAGAACACCGCCGTAAGTATTATCAACAGGGCGTTCAGGCTGATGTTCGGCAGGGCGGCCAGAGCGAGCTTCGCGGCGAAGATGAGCGCCCCGATAAGGGCCAGGGCGCATATCTCTCTCGCCTTGAGCCTACCAGCCGGTGGTGAGGCTGAACTCATACTTGTCCCCGTCGGCTATCATGGTGCTGTCCACCCCGGTGCTGAGCTGTTCGCCGTCCTTGGTGATGCACCACCACTGCTGAAGCTCAGAGTCGGCGGTCTCCCCGTCCACTGTGAGCACAAACATGCCGTATTCGCTGTCTTCGCCTGAGATTATTCCCTCCGGCTCCAGCGCCTCCCGCAGGGTTTCGGCCCCGGTGCTGAGACTTATGTCCCTGGTGCTGCCGTCGCCGTGGACGACCTGGATAAATATCTCCTTCTCTCCGGGGCTTGCCTTGGGCGACAGCTTGACCCAGGCAAAGACGGCCGCGGCGATCAGCACAAGCAAAACTGCCGCCGCAATGATCTTCTTTGTGGTTTTTGACATGAAAAAACTCTCCCTTCTTCATCCTGAGGAAACCGCATAAAGAAAAGAGAGAACAGCCCAAGCCGCCCTTAAAAGGCGGCTTCAAGCTTTTTCAGTCCGGCCGGGTGACGCGGCTCTTTATACGACACGGCGTTTCGCCGTCAGGACAGGCGATCTGACTTCGGGGGCTGGCGCCCCGCCTCACAGTGACGGCCTCGCGCGGGATTCTCACCCGCATTCTCCTGCCCTGTTCCATGGCTTGCGCCGAAAGTTTAGCACATAAAGAGCCGGATTTCAAGAGCTTTTATCCGCGGCCTCCGGCGCTTTTCTCCCCGCGGCTACCGAAAGGCCGTTCCCCGCCACAAGGCCTATTATCTGGCCCGAGAGTATCACCGTCAGCAGGGAGTACATTATCCGCCTCACCGGGATATAGCTCAGCGACAAAAGCAGCACGGCAAGGTCGCTCGCCAGATATATCCACTGGAGCTTCAGGCCGCTGAGCTTTGATATGCCCATGGCGAGAGCGTCATCCCCGCCGGGAGCACCCCCGGCCCGGACGCTCAGCCCCACGCCCAGACCCACAAAGCAGGCCCCCAGCAGCGCCGCCGCCAGAGGATAGGCGGCGATGCCCGGAAACAGCGGGGGAAAAAGCTCGCATATCCAGTAAAACAGGGAGAAGCCGCCCCCCGCCACGGCGGACATGAGCACAAAATCCCGGCCCAGGGCCCACCAGCCAAAGAGATAGCATGCGGCGTTGAGCACAAGGCCGGAGAGCGCCGGGGAGATGTCCAGCCAGTGCTGCAAAAGCAGCGTCAGCCCAAGGACGCCCCCCTCCGTCACCCCGGACAGAGAGTGGATGTTGTAAAGCCCAAAGGCCAAAACGGCGCTGCCCAGCAGCGCGAGCCCAACAGATCTAAGATTAAATCGGGAAGACAAATCAACAGTTCCTTTCAAAGCATTTGCCTGAATATACTACTATTTTGGTTGATAGTGTTTAATTAAGGGTAAACTTTTCCCGCCCCCGGAGCGCCGGAGGCGGGAAAAGCCGCTGTATCTGCCCTATTCTGTCTTTCTGCCGTGCTCGGCCAGCATACGGTCCTTCAGCTCCATGAGCCTGGGGGACAGGTCCACATAGTACTGGTGGGGATAGTCAAAGCGCTTTACCCCCGGCCAGAGGGTGCTTACCTGGTAGGCGCAGCTCCGCTTTATATCGTTCAGCTCCGGCAGGCTGTACACAAGCTCCCCATCCTTGAAAATGGGCACCTGTAGCTCTACCGCCCGGAAATTCTCCATGAGCTTCCGCTTCCAGCGGGCCTGGGGGTCGCATATCTCAAGGGGCTTTTCATCGTCAACGGTCTCGTCCCGCAGGCAGATATAATCCGCCTCGGCCATGCCGGTCTCCCGGTTATAGAAGCGGTACAGCTTTTTGAAGCCGGGATTCGTTATCTTGCCCAGGTTCTCGCTGACCTTTATTTTGGGTATGAGCCTCCCCCCGTCGTCCTCCACGGCGCAGAGCTTGTACACTCCGCCGAAGACCGGGGAGCTCTTGGAGGTTATGAGCCGCTCGCCCACGCCGAAAGAGTCTATCTTCGCACCCTGGTGGAGAAGCTCGGTTATGAGCCGCTCATCCAGAGAGTTGGAGACGGTGATGGTGCAGCCTGTCCAGCCCGCCTCGTCCAGCATGCGCCGGGCCTTCTGGGTGAGATAGGCCATGTCGCCGGAGTCCAGCCTTATCCCGCATTTGCTTATGCCCAGGGGCTTCAGGACCTCGTTGAAGGCCCGGATGGCGTTGGGTATGCCGGATCTGAGGCTGTTGTAGGTGTCCACCAGGAGCACCGCATTGTTCGGATAGCTCCGGCAGTAGCTCACAAAAGCGTCATACTCCGTGTCGAACATCTGTACCCAGGAGTGGGCCATGGTCCCCGCGGCGGGCACGCCGTATATCTGGTCGGATACGGTGCAGGCCGTGCCGGCGCAGCCGCCGATGAAGGCGGCCCGGGCCCCGGTGACGGCCCCCGCGATGCCCTGGGCCCGCCTGGAGCCAAACTCCAGCACGGCCCGGCCCTCGGCGGCCCGGCAGATACGGTTGGCCTTGGTGGCCACCAGACTCTGGTGGTTCAGCTCGAGAAGCATATAGGTCTCCAAAAGCTGGGCCTGGATGGCCGGAGCCCTGACGGTGAGGATAGGCTCGTGGGGGAAGATGGGCGTCCCCTCAGGCACGGCCCAAATGTCACCAGTGAAGCGGAAATCCTTCAGATAGTCCAGAAACTCCGGGCTGAAAAGCCCCCTGCCCCGGAGATACTCGATATCCTCCGGCATGAAGCGCAGGTTCTGCACATAGTCTATCACCTGCTCCAGCCCGGCGGCGATGGCATAGCCGCCCCCGTCCGGGACATCCCTGTAAAAAATGTCGAAATAGCTGATACGGTCCTTCATGCCCTCCTGGAAATAGCCGTTGCCCATGGTGAGCTCATAGAAATCGCAGAGCATGGTGAGATTTATGCCGTTGGCGCTGTTCATGCTGAGTCCTCCGTTTTTTGTATATTGTTCGCCTCCCCCGGCACAGGCGGAGGGGATGGCTTTATTCGTCGCACATGTATTATCATGTATTATATAGTCTGGCCCCGATTATGGCAAGGTATTTGTGAATAGGCTCAAAATCTTGTCTGCGGGCGGCAGATTCCGGTTGACTTTGCCCGGGTCTTGGTATATCCTGCTATATGGAGATAAGTACACATTTTATGCCGATTAATACATATTTTATGTTAAAAGCATGTAAACTCTGCTTTTAACAGCGGGTCGGCGGGGCGGCGTCCTTTCAATAAAAAGTGTCTGTTCCTTGTCGAAAAACAGTATCAGGGGAGTGTTCGTCATAATGAAGAAGGAAATATTCACTTCCGGCCGCACGGAACTGGCCGGGAACCATACCGACCATCAGAACGGGAGGATACTGGCTTCGGCTATCGACCTTGGGATAAGCGCCCGCTGCGAGGCCAATGGGAGCGGCGCTGTGAATATCCGCTCTGCGGGCTACGAGCCCTTTGAGGTAAGGCTCAACCAGCTCTCTGTGCGCACAACGGAGTTTGGAAGCCCACAGGCTCTGGTTCGGGGCATGCTTGCCGCCTACAGCGAGCTGGGGCTCGATATCGGCGGCTTTGACGCGGAGATAAGCGGCAGCCTCCCAGTCGGGGCGGGGCTCAGCTCCTCCGCCGCCTTTTCGGTGCTTACGGGCAAGATATTGAGCGAGCTTTTTAACGGGGGCCAGGTCCCGCCCATCGTCATCGCCCGGGCCGCCCAGCAGGCGGAGAACCAGCATTTCGGCAAGCCCTGCGGCCTTATGAGCCAGCTCGCCTGCGCCATGGGCCACACCATCTATGTGGACTTCAAGACCAACGAGATCGAGAATATCCAGGCGGATTTCTCAGCCATGGGTCTGATACTGTGCATGACCGACACCGGGGGAAGCCATGCGGGGCTGGGCACCTCCTATGCCCGGATCCCGGCGGACATGGTGTATATCGCGAACCTGTTTGACAAGGGCGTCCTCGCCGACGTGGACCCGGAGGAGTTCAGGGCCAAGGGCTGGGATCCGGCCAACAGGCCCGTGCGCCGGGCCATGCACTTTTTCGACGAGAACGAGAGGGTCCCCCTCATGAGAGACGCCCTGAAGGCTGGGGACGGAGAGAGCTATATGCGCCTTATGAACCAGTCCGGCCGCTCCTCGGAAAAGCTGCTGAACAACATCGTCACCAGCGCCACCGGGGACACGAAGCTGGCCCAGGGCCTGGCCGAGAGCGCCCGGCTCCTGGAGGGCAAGGGGGCGTGGCGGGTCCACGGCGGCGGCTTTGCCGGCTGCGTCCAGGCCCTTATGCCAAGGGAATACTTCCCCTATTACAAGGCCAACATGGAAAGCTCCTTCGGTCCAGGCTCCTGCCGTGAGATAAAACTGGTCTGAGCGGGTTTATTCTGATAAGCAAAAGGAATGATGAACTATAGAGAGCACCGAGCATAAAAGAGAGCGGGCGGCCCTGGTGGGCCTGGCGGCGGGGAGCATGGAGCCCCAGGAGCGTTCCACGGAGGAATCCATGGAAGAGCTGCGGGCCCTGGTGGACACTGCCGGCGGCACAGCCGTCGCCCTGCTGACCCAGACCAGGCCCAGCCCGGACCCCAGGAGCTTCATCGGCGACGGGAAACTCCGGGAGCTGAAAGAGCTTGCGGCCCTGAACGACTGCGAGCTGGTGGTTTTTGACAATGAGCTCTCCCCCTCCCAGATGCGGGTGGTGAGCCAGGAACTGGGGGTGAAGGTCCTGGACCGCTCCGGCCTTATCCTGGACATTTTTGCCCAGCGGGCCCGGACCAGGGAAGGCCAGCTCCAGGTGGAGCTGGCCCAGTATAAATATCTGCTGCCCAGGCTCACGGGCATGTGGAGCCATCTGGTGCGGCAGACGGCCTCGGGCGGCGCGTCCCCCATAGGTACCAGGGGCCCGGGCGAGACCCAGCTCGAAACGGACCGGCGGCACATCCGCCGGAAGATACAAAAGTTAGAGGAGGAACTGGCCGCCGTGCGAAAAGTGCGCGGCACCCAGCGCCGCCGGAGGGAGAAGAACGCCCTGCCCGTAGTGGCCCTGGTGGGATATACCAACGCCGGGAAGTCCAGCCTTCTCAACTGCCTCACAGGGGCGGGCATACCCGCCAACGACAGACTTTTCGACACGCTCGACACCACCACCCGCCGCCTGCGGCTGGACGAGTTCCAGGAGGTGCTGCTGTCGGACACGGTGGGATTTATAAGAAAGCTTCCCACCCACCTTATCGAGGCCTTCAAAGCCACTCTGGAGGAGCTGAGCTATGCCGACGTGCTTCTGCACGTTATCGATATCTCAAATCCGGAGTGGGAGCTCCAGGCCCAGGTCGTGGATGGGCTTATCCGCCAGCTTGGCGCCGAGAGCAGCCCCTGCATTAGGGTCTTCAACAAGTGCGACGCCTATATCGGCATCCTGCCCCATGGCGAGGACATCGTCTGTCTCTCCGCCCGGACCGGGGAGGGCACGGAGGAGCTTGTGAAAAAGCTCTCCCAGCTCCTGGACCGGGGCAAAAGGCGGGTAAGGCTCGTCCTGCCCTATTCCGCCGGGGCCCTGGTGGACGCTGTAAGCCGGGAGGGGGCAGTGCTCAGCCTTGAATACAAGGACGGAGGCATAGAGTTAGAGGCCATTGTCCCGCCGGAGCTTTTTGGCCGGGTAAAGCCATATATCCCCGGCTACGCCGAGCCCAAGGAGGACTGGGAGGAATGAACAGCATACGCACCGGGCGTCTTATCCTCCGCCCCTGGCGGCAGGATGACGCGGAGGACCTGTATAAATACGCGAGTGACCCCCAGGTAGGCCCCGCCGCCGGTTGGGAGCCCCATAAAAGCCCGGAGGACAGCCTTGATATCCTGAAGACCGTGCTCATGCGGGAAAACACCTGGGCCGTTACCATAGAGGGCTCTGACGAGCCGGTGGGCTGTGCCGGATATTTCCCATCCCGGGCCGAAGGGGCCCGGGGCGAGCCGGAGATAGGCTATTGGCTGGGCCGCCCCTTCTGGGGCCAGGGCTATATACCCGAGGCCGTGCGGGCCCTGGCCGGGCGCTGCTTCCAGGAGGGGGCGGAGCGGGTGTGGTGCTCCTTCTCTCCGGATAATCTCCGTTCCCGGCGGGTGGCGGAGAAATGCGGCTTCGGCTATCGCTTCCGCTGCCCCTGGACGGATGAGAACGGGGAGCCCGGAGATGACTCCCTATATTACTGTCTCTGCCGGGAGGACTGGGAAAATGGCTGAATATCTGGTGCCCGCCGGGCCGGGCGAGGCGGAGCTTGTGGAAAAGCGCTCCCGCTTTCTGGGCCATGTGCATCCGGTGGAGAGCGAGGAAGAGGCCCGGGCCTTTATCGCGAAAATAAAGAAAGAACACTATGACGCACGGCATAACTGCTGGTGCTATATAATAAAAGACGGGCCCGAGCGCTACTCCGACGACGGGGAGCCCCAGGGCACGGCGGGTCTGCCCATGCTGGAGCTTTTCCGCCGGGAGGGGCTGAGCAATTTTGTCTGCGTCGTTACCCGGTATTTCGGCGGTGTGCTCCTGGGCGCGGGAGGCCTGCTCCGGGCCTACAGCCGGGCCGCCAAGGAGGCTCTGGAGGCCGCGGGCCGGGCAAAGCTCCGCCCCTGGGCCCGCCTGAGCCTTAGCTGCCCCTATCCCTTCGTACCGCGCCTGAAAACTGAGCTCTCCGCCTTCGACGGCCTTATAGACAGCCTGGACTACGGCGCGGAGGTAAGCCTGCTGCTGCTCCTCCCCCAAGAGAAGGCGGAAAGCTTCGTCGCCCGCGTCTTCGACATAAGCGGCGGCTCACTGAGCCCGTCAATAGAAGGCCACAGCCTTCTCGCCGCCCCTCTGGGCGGGAAAACCAAATAAAACAAAGATCTGCGGAGCGTTCTGCGGCTATCCGTAAAACAGTTGATCCGGCCTGTGGTTTTGCCATAGGCCGGATTTTTGTCACGGGCTTCGATTTAAATTCTCGTTGTCTTTTGGATCTTTCCGACCGTGGATCTTAACAAATACAAAATGCGCGCTTCCGCTGCGACCATGCGGGTCGTGGGACCGGAGCAGCTGATGGCGGCGATCGGCTTTGCGCCGGCGTCTAAAATGGGCATTGCATAGCAGGTCAGCCCCGGTTCGCTTTCCTCTTTGTCCATAGCCCAGCCTTGGCTGCGGATCTTGTGCATTTCTTCTATCAGCGCGTCCAAAGAGCTCAGGGAGGTCTCTGTCAGCGGAGACAGATCCGCAGAGGAAGCGTATTCCCGGAAAAAATCATCGTCCCTCCACGCCAGCATAGATTTTCCGGTCCCGGTCAGATGCGCCCATCTGCGTTCGCCCAGCATGGTGTCCATTTTCAAATAACGATGCCCCAGCGCTTTATCCACGAACACACTGTGATACGGTCCGTCCATCACTGCCAGGTGCGAGGTCTCCCCGGTTTTTTCCGCCAATTCCGCCAGGTGCGGATGGATCAGATCCGCCAGTACCATTCGCCTCTGTGCCAACTGCCCCAGGGAAAACACCTTGATCCCCAGGCGATAACCGGCAGTCCCGCTCCTTGTGACATAGCCTTTTGCTTCCAGCGTCGCCAAAATGCGAAAGGCCGCCGTTCGGCTGATCCCGATCATTTTTCCGGCCTCCCCGGCGGACAATTCTGCGTGCTCAAAAAAGAGGTTGAGAATAGACAGCGCATTGTCCAGAGAACTGAGGATGTATTGCCCATTATCTTCCATAAAAAGCCCCTCTTAAAAATACTTGACAAAATCAAACGGCCGTGATATTTACTCTACGACATAGAGTTTCTATAACGGACGTTTTGTTATTATAACGAACAACTTAACGCCCGTCAATGCAAAGATCGTTCGCCATAGAAACTGCACAAAATGAGGACTGAATTTTTGTAAAAAATGCGAGGAGTGATCAACATGGTAGAGATCAGGCTGCACGGCAGAGGAGGCCACGGTCTGGTAAAAGCAAGCCACATCGTTGTGAAAAGCGCTGTGGAGAGCGGGACCTATGGGCAGTTTATCCCGTTTTTCGGCGTGGAGAGAAAGGGTTCCCCCGTGTTCGGCTTTCTGCGTCTGTCAGACAGGGAGATCCGGCGGAAGATGCAAGTATACGAGCCGGATGTTCTGATCGTTTTTGACGATTCACTTATTCATCTGCCGGCAACATATGCGGGGCTGAAAAATGGCGGCACTGTCATTATCAACTCCACGAAGCCAAAGGAAGAGTTACAGATCCCGACGCAGGCGGCCAAGGCCGCCATCGTGGACGCCACCGGCATTTGCATGGAAGCTTTTGGAAAAAACATCCCCAACACCGCCATGCTGGGCGCGTTTTGCAAGATATGCGGCCTGATAGACAAAGACCGCCTGTTTGAAAACATTGCGGAAGCATTTGGCAAGGCAAACCGACTGGCGGCACAGCGGGCTTATGATTCCGTTGTGTGCTATGAGTGAGGAGGCGCTTAAATGGATCAGAAACATTTTACCCCATTGGGAAATGACGGGATGTATATTCTGGACACAGCCTCTTGGCGTGTGCTGCGCCCGGTCATGGATAAGGAAAAATGCGTCAACTGCGGCATTTGTCTGGCCATCTGTCCGGTAGGCTCTGTTTACGGCGAGGGCAAGGTATACAAAATATCTTATGACTACTGCAAGGGCTGCGGCCTTTGCGCGGCAGAATGTCCCAGGAAAGCTATCGATATGGTACCGGAGGTGAAATAAAATGGCTAAGATCCAAGCATTGACCGGCAATAAATGCGCTGCAAAAGGCGCGGCTCTGTGCCGTCCGGATGTGATCGCGGCATATCCCATCACGCCGCAGTCCTCTGTGGTGGAGGGATTGGCGGATATGGTATACAGCGGGGAACTGGATGCCAATATGGTCCAGGTGGAGTCGGAGCACTCCGCCATGAGTGTGGTGCAGGGCGCCGCCGCCGCGGGCGGGCGCGTATTCACTGCCACCAGCGCCCAGGGGCTGGCGCTGATGTATGAGCCATATTTTCGCATGTCTACGCTGCGGCTGCCTATGGTCATGGCGATCGCCACCCGCGAAATGACTTCGCCGGAGAGTATTTGGAGCGGGCAGCAGGATGTGATGAGCGTTCGGGACGCAGGCTGGATACAGATGTTTTGCGAGACGAATCAGGAGATCCTTGACATGATGATCCAGGCGTATATGATCGCTGAGGATGAGCGGGTGCAGATCCCGGTGAATGTGTGTTACGATGGGTTTTATTCTTCTCATCTTATCGAGCGGGTGGAGGTCCCCGAGCAGGCAGAGGTGGACGCCTTCTTGCCGGCTCATGGGCTCCAGCCAAAACTGGACCCCAAAACCCCACAGGCCTTGGATCCGTTGACACCCGGCGAGCTGATGATGAAATACCGACGGAATCATCTGGAGTCCATGACCGCGGCGCTGGACGTCATCGAGGAAGTGAACCGGAAATTTGCCGCCGCCTTCGGCCGTGATCACGGCGGAGCCATTGAGGAATACCGCATGGAGGATGCCGAAGTGGTTATCATCACCATTGCGGGGATGAGCGGGACCGGTAAAGACGCCGTGGATATTGCCAGGGAGCAGGGGATCAGGGCGGGTCTGCTGAAGATCCGCTTTGTGAGGCCGTTTCCAGCCAAGCGCATTGCGGAGGCGTTGACCGGGAAAATGGCCTTTTCCGTGATCGACCGCAGCGTGTGCTTCGGCTGGGAGACCGGACCCATGTATGTGGAGGCCTGCGCGGCGCTTTCCGACGCCGCAGACCGTTTTTGCCATTTTTCTACGATCGGCGGCTTGGGCGGCGCAGACATTTCCGTGGAGCATATGTTGTCCGTGCTCCGGACGCTGGATACAGAGAAAGAGCGTCCCGGCAAGCGTACGACCCATTGGCTGATGGATGAATGAGGAGGTCAAAAATATGAGCTATATTGATGTGTTGAGAGAGGCCCCCCAGATCATGACTCCCGGCTCCTCGGCCTGCCAGGGCTGCGGTGGAGAACTGATCACCCGCAAGGTCATGCAGATCGCAGGACAAAACACGATCTTTGCGGTCCCTCCCGGCTGTATGGCCGGAGCGGGTGTGGACGGCTGGAGCTATTCCAACGGCTGCTCGGCTGCCATCCATATCACGCTGTTGGATAATACGGCGGCGTTCATGTCCGGTGTGTCCGAGCTATATCAGAGAAGAGGGCGCGGGGATGTGAACATCGTGGCGATCGCCGGAGACGGCGCCACAGCGGACTGCGGCTTCCAGAGCCTGTCCGGCGCTGCGGAACGGGGAACGAAAATGCTTTATGTCTGTTATGACAACGAGGGATATATGAATACCGGCTTCCAAAGAAGCTCTACGACTTCTCTCGGCTCCCGCACCAGCACGACCCCCGTCGGCTCTGCCTTGCGGGGCAAGCAGCAGCCGGCGAAGTATGTGCCGCTGATAATGGCGATGCACAATATCGAATACTGCGCTACGGCGTCTCCTTCCAATATGGCGGACTTTGTGGCGAAAGTCCAAAAAGGTCTGGACGCTTCTAAACGCGGCTTTGCCTATCTGCATGTTTTTTCTCCCTGCCCTACCGGATGGAGTTATCCTGTGGACCAGGGCATTGCCGTCGCCCGCAGGGCGGTGCAGTCCAATCTGTTCCCCCTTTGGGAATGTGACAAGGGGACATTCAGACTGAACTATGTAAACCCTGAGCCGATCATGGTCCGGGAATTCATCAAGGGTATCGGAAAGTTCAAAGCCATGAGCGATGATGAAATTGAGCTCCTGCAAACATCGGCTCATGACCGGTATGAACTTGTTGCAAAACTGGCGGGCAGCCTTTGACGAAGGGCGCCCATGGTTTAAAACAAAAAACGCCCTCCGAAACGAGGGAGCCTGACAGACTGAGGCGCGGACAGCATTTTGCTATCCGCGCCCTTTTGCGGCTGAAACACAGCCTTATTTAACCAGGCTTTCGCCTATTTTGTATACGTCGCCGGCGCCGACGGTGAGGATTATGTCTCCGGGGCAGGCTATGCGGCGGAGGGCGTTTTCCAACTCGGCGGAGTCGGCGTAGAAAAAGCCGTTGTCCAGCCGCTCTGCCAGGGCGGAGGAAGATATGCCGATGGTGTTCTTCTCGCGGGCGGCAAATATCTCGGCCAGAAGCAGGACCTCGGGCCGCTTGAGCTGCTGGATAAAGTCCTCGAACAGGGCGGCGGTACGGGTATAGGTGTGGGGCTGGAAGACCAGCACCGTGCGCTTGTAGTTCAGCTTTTCCACTGTGTCCAGCAGGGCTTTCAGCTCCCCGGGGTGGTGGGCATAGTCGTCATACACGTCGGCCCCGTTGAACTTGCCCTTGAACTCGAAGCGGCGGCCGGCCCCGTTGAAGCCAGCCAGCCCGTACTTCACGGCGTTGGGCCGTATGCCCAGGCAGATGGCGGCGGCGGTGGCGGCCAGGGCGTTTTTCACGTTGTGCATGCCGGGCACATGGAGGGTGACGTCGGTAAGGAATTCGCCCTTATAGATGATGTCGAACTGGCTGTTCGCGCCGATAAAGCTTATGTTCTCGGCGTGAAGCTCCGCCTCCGGGCTGAGCCCGAAGCAAAGGACCTGCCGGTCGAGCCCGGCGATGGCCTCCATGGTATTTTTGTCGTCGTAATTGGCCACTATCCAGCCATTCTCCGGCACTCTCGCGGCGAAAGCCCGGAAAGAGTGCTCCACGTCCGCCAGGTCCTTGAAAAAGTCCAGATGGTCGGCCTCCACATTGAGGACGACGGCCACCGTGGGATGGAAGGACAGGAAAGAATTATAGTATTCGCAGGCCTCCATGACAATGGTGTTGCCCTGGCCTATCCTGTGCCCGGCGTTGAGCAGGGGCAGGGTGCCGCCTATCATAACGGTCGGATCCCGGTCCGCCGCCATGAGGATGTGGGTACACATGGAGGTGGTGGTGGTCTTGCCGTGGGTCCCGGCGATACAGAGGGCGTTTTCATAGTCCCTGGAGATCGCCCCCCAGGCCTGGGTCCGCTCGAACACCGGGATACCCCGCTGCTTTGCGCAGATCACCTCCGGATTATCGTCGTGGACGGCGGCGGTGCGCACCACAAAGTCAACATCGTCGCCGATATTCTCCGCCCGGTGGCCCACGGCTACGGGAATGCCCCGGCCGCGCAGGGCCTTCGCGTTGGGATTGTCATGCATATCCGACCCGGCCACGCATATGCCCATGCCCCTCAGCACCTCTGCCAGGGAGGACATGGACACGCCGCCTATGCCTATAAGGTGGCCTTTCTTGCCGGGTTTGAGAAAAAAAGAAAAGTCCGTCATATAACACTCCAGAGAGAAATATTATTATTAAGATAACAGCCCCGGACGGAGGGGGAGGAAAAATATCCCCGCCGCCTATTGATACCGCCGCGGCAAAATGCTAAAATGTACATGGCAATACGAATGCCATTATAATACCTGCCGGGTATCTTTTCAAGTGGATATTCATTATTGTTTCGCGCTGCCCCGGCGCTGCCGGGGAGGGCGGCTTCCACGAGCGGGGCTCAAAGCCCGGATAAGCGGCGCTGAGCCCGGAAGGGAAGAGTGGAAAATACATAACTATTTATTATTTAAGGCCGGGTGAATATAGTGATGACGAATATAAGCCCTCCCAAATATGTGCGCCAGGTGCTGGTGTCCCTTCGGGCCCGGGGGTATCAGGCCTATCTTGTGGGCGGCTGCGTCCGGGACATGCTGCTGGGGCTGCGGCCCCAGGACTGGGACGTGTGTACCAGCGCCCTGCCGGAGCAGGTGGAGGAGATATTCCCCGGCTCCGTCACCACTGGGAAAAAGCACGGCACCGTTACAGCGGCGATCAACTCCCACTGGGTGGAGGTGACTACCTTCCGCTCCGAGGGGGCCTATTCCGACCACCGCCGGCCGGATATGGTGAGCTTTGTGGGGGATCTGACCACGGATCTGAGCCGCCGCGATTTCACCATGAACGCCATCGCCCTGGCCCCGGACGGCCTCATGGCAGACCCATTTCACGGGGCGGAGGATATAGAAAGGCGGATAATACGCTGCGTGGGCGAGCCGGAGCGCCGCTTTGAGGAGGATGCCCTGCGCATGTTCCGCGCGCTGCGCTTTTCGGCGAAGCTGGGCTTCACCATAGAGCCCATGACCCTTGCCGCCATAAGGAGCAAGGCACCTCTGGCCGCTTCCACCGCAGCGGAGCGGGTGCGGGCGGAGGTGGATAAGATCCTTTTAAGTCCCGCGCCGGACAGAGTGTTCAGCCTGATGGAGCTGGGGCTTCTGGACAGGTATCTGAGCAAACGGCCGGAGAACAGGGAGCCTTTTGAAAAGCTTGCCCTGCTGCCGAAAAGGTCCCTGGAGCGCTGGGCCGGGCTCTGCCTGGGCCTGCTGGAGGAGGGCTGCGTGGGCTCTGCCGCGGACTTTCTCGCCGCGCTGAGGACGGACAGCCGGACTTTGCGCTGCTGCGCCGGGGCTATGGAGCTTTTAAAGCTGCCGCCCCCGGAAAACGCCGCCCAATGGAAGCGGCTGCTCAGCCGCCGGGGGGTGGACACGGTGTCCTGCGCCGCTGCCTGCGCCGATGCGCTGCTGGGCCAGCGGCTCACAAAGGGGCTGAAGGCCGTGCTGAAAAGCGGGGAATGTTTTTCCATGAAGCACCTGGCCGTCACGGGGGACGATCTTCTGGCCCTGGGGCTGAGAGGCAGGGAGCTTGGGGAAATGCTCTTCTTTTTGCTGGATTATGTTATGGAATACCCGCAGAACAACCGGAGGGAGCTGCTGCTCTCTCTGGCAAGGGGTGTGGAGGAATAGATATGGATAGCTGGGAACAGCTTAAACGCGACTGCGCCGGCTGCCGGGCCTGCTCCCTTGGAGAGACCCGGCACAAGCTGGTTTTCGGTACCGGCCGGGAGGACGCGGAGATAATGCTTATCGGCGAGGGCCCCGGGGAGCAGGAGGACCTTCAGGGCCTGCCTTTTGTGGGCCCGGCGGGAAAGCTCCTGGATAATATGCTGCGCATGATAGACCTGAGCCGGGACCAGGTGTACATCGCCAACATGGTCAAATGCCGCCCGCCCCGGAACAGGGACCCTCTGGGTCTGGAGCAGGAGGCATGCCGACCCTGGCTCGACAGGCAGATAGCCCTGGTGGAGCCTAAAATAATCGTATGTCTGGGCCGGGTGGCCGCAATGTCCCTTATACGGGAGGACTTCCGCATAAGCCGGGAGCACGGCCAATGGTTCGACCGGGCCGGGCGGCGCTTTATGGCTACCTTCCACCCCTCCGCCCTGCTGAGGGACCCGGCGAAAAGGCCGGAGGCCTTTATGGACCTTCGCGCACTGAGAAAGGAGATAAGAGCGGTCTGCCAAAGGACCTATCTCTGAGCTATTATATGATCGGATTCAAAACCGTCACCCTCCGGGACAAGGCCTGGGTAGACAGCATAGTGATGGAAGAAAACAGCCCCAGCGCCGACTATAACTTCGGCAACATCTATATCTGGGACAAGTATTACCGCCAGCTCATTTGCCGCTTTGGTGACAGAATGCTCACTAAGCTCCGCTATGAGGGGAAGCCCGCCTTTGTCTTCCCGGTGGGCTCCGGCCCGCTGCTGCCGGCCATAGAGGCGCTTAAAAACTTCGCGGACAGCCGGGGCTATCCCCTGTGCATAAGGGGCATAACTGAGAGGCACAGGGAGCTTTTGGAGGATGACTGCCCCGGCCGGTTCGAGTATCGGGAGGACGAGAGCTGCGCGGACTATATCTACCTGGCGGAAAGACTCTCCAGTTATTCGGGCAAGGCCCTCCACGGGAAGAAAAACCACTGCAACCGCTTTGAGGCCGAGAACGACTGGGACTTTGTGCCCCTGACAAGGGAGCTTATCCCCGCCTGCCTCGATATGCTGGACCTCTGGACCGAGGAAAACGCCCAGCGGCTCGAAAAGAGCGTGGCCTATGAGCACGACGCCATAATAAGGGCCTTCGCCGCCTTCGAGCGCCTGGGCCTGGAGGGGGGAGTGCTGAGAAGCGGCGGCAGGATAGTGGGCTTCAGCCTGGGGGAGATGACCAGCATAAACACCTTCGACGTCCACTTTGAAAAGGCGGATATAAACCTGAACGGGGCCTACCCCATGGTATGCCGCGAGCTCACCCGGCAGCTTATGGAGAAATACCCCCGGCTCATCTACATGAACCGGGAGGACGATATGGGCCTGGAGCCTCTGCGCCGCTCCAAGCTCTCCTACAAGCCGGAGTATCTGCTGAAAAAATATACGGCGAGGTGGATAGATGGCTGAGCCTGTGATGAGAGAATACCGGGCCGGAGATATCCCCGGCCTGCGCGCCCTGTGGGGCCGGGTCTTCGGAGACAGCGAGGCGCTCATATCCGGCTTTTTCCGGCTCCTGCCGGAGATGGGCACGGGAGCCGTCGCCCTGGCGGGGGACAGGATAGTCGGGGCCGCCTATGTGATGACCGGTCTGGAGCTCGTGCGCCCGGGCCGGGCAGGGGAGCGCTTGGGCTATATATACGCCGTGGCGGTGGACGAGAGCTGCCGGGGCCTTGGCCTTGGCCGCGGGCTCTGCCTTATGGCTCGGGAGCTTGCCCGCAGGCACGGGGCGGAGCGGATATGCACCCTCCCGGCGGAGGGTTCTCTCTACGCCTGGTATGAGGACGTGCTGGGCCTGAAGGCGGCGCTGCGGCGGCAACTCGACGAGATAGCCGCAGCTCCCGGCCCATTCAGCTTCCGGGAGGTGAGCGCCGGGGACTACGGCGCGGCGAGAGAGGCCCTTTTGGGGCGGCGGGACCACCTGCGACCGGGAAGGGCCGCCCTGGAATTTCAGGAGCTTTTGTGCCGGGACTGCGGCGGTGGGCTTTATGCATTTGAGGGCGGCCTTGCCGCGGCATATCCGGAGAATGGACGGCTGCATGTAAAAGAGCTGATATGCTCCGGGCCTGCGCGGCCCGCTGCCGCCGGGGCCCTGGCCGCCCACCTGGGCTTTGACAGCGCCCTTTTATGGAGCCCCGCCCTCAGTGGAGAGGATTATATCGCCGCTCCCCCCGGCCTGCTGCCCCCCGACTGCGTGTGGAATCTGAGCTTTGACTGAGCATGTTGGGGGAAATTTTTCCCCGTTTTACATTTTTGTAACATCTTCAGTGTTTTTTATGAAACAAATCCAGGCTAATATAATATCTGCAAGTAGAAGTTTTCATCTTTTTCATTTTGTCCTCAACCATATAAGAAAAGAGAGCGGCGGCAACCGCTCTCTTTTCTTTTTTTTGCCCCGGCTGGGGCGGCGGATATTTCTTGCCTGAGAGCCCGGCTGGTGATATAATACGGCGTCGGAAGCATAAAATTACAGTGAACAAGCCTTTAAGGAGAGGGATATATGAGTATCAGAGCGGTGTTTGCCATAATTCTCTGCAAGGCCCTGCGCCTTGTGTCAAGACTGCTGCACAGGGGAGGCACGGCCATGCCGGGGCGCTGGGCGCTGAGGGTCTGCCCGGAGCTGCTGGGCCTGCTTGCCGCTGGGGTGAAGACCGTGGCAATCACCGGCACCAATGGCAAGACCACCAGCGCCCGCATGGTGGAGGAGGCCTTTTCAAAGGCCGGCAAGAGCTATTTTTCAAACCGCTCCGGGGCGAATCTTATAAGCGGGATATGCACCGAGTTTGTTATGAACTGCGGCCTGACAGGCAAGCCGCGCAGGGAATACGCCGTTATAGAATGCGACGAGGCGGCGGCGATACGGGTATTTCCCCAGTTAAGGCCCCGGGTGATACTGGTCACGAACCTGTTCAGGGATCAGCTCGACCGCTACGGCGAAGTGACCCACACGCTGGAGAATATACGCGCCGCCATAGCGGGGGCGCCGGAGGCTCTTCTGTGCCTGAACGGGGACTGCTCCCTCACGGCCTCCCTGGGTCGGGCCCTGCCCAACAAAAAAGTATACTTCGGCGTGGACCAGGGGGCCGCGTCCTCTCGGGAGAAGCCGGAGATATCCGACGCCACCCACTGCCTTTTCTGCAAGGCGGAATATGAATACAGCTATATAAGCTACGGGCACCTGGGCGGCTTCCGCTGTCCCCGCTGCGGCTATAGCAGACCAAAGGCGGACTACGCCGTGACGGAGCTGCTCAGCCAGGGGACCGAGGGCAGCAGCGCCATTATGAGCCTGAAAGGCGAAAAACGGCTTGTGGAGATAAATCTCCCCGCCATGTATAACGTGTATAACGCTGTGGGCGCTCTCGCCGCCGCAGTGGAGGCGGGGATAGAGCCGGAGGCGGCTGTCGGGGCCCTTAAAAGCTTCAAATGCGGCTTTGGCCGGATGGAGCTTCTGCCCCTGGGCGGCGGCACAAGGATGATGCTGGTGAAAAACCCCGCCGGATGCAGCCAGGTGATAGAGTATCTGGAAAATGTGAAGGAGCGCTTCTCCCTGGTGATATGCCTTAACGACAGGCCCGCCGACGGCACGGACATATCCTGGATATGGGACGCGGACTTCGAGGGCCTGGCCGCCATGTCCGGCAGGCTTGAGCGGGTGATAGTCTCCGGCGACCGGGCGGAAGACATGGCCCTTCGCCTGAAATATGCCGGCATAGCCCCGGACAGGACAGAGATCCAGCCCAGCTATCAAAGACTGGCCGACTGGATAGAGGGGCAGAGCAGACCCGTTTTCATCATGCCCACCTACACCGCCCTGCTTGAGCTGCGCCAGGAGCTTATAAGCCGCTGCGGCGGGGACGATTTCTGGGAATAAGAGGAGGCCGGAGATGGAACTTAATATATGCCATATGTACCCGGATGTGCTGAATCTCTATGGGGACCGGGGCAACGTTATATGCATGAGCCGCCGGCTGAGCTGGCGGGGGATAGAGGCGAAGGTGACAAAGCTTCCTCTGGGTGAAAAGCTCTCCTTGGGGAATTTTGACCTTGTTTTCATCGGCGGCGGCCAGGATTTTGAGCAGGAGCTGCTGCTGGGAGATCTGAACCGAGGCAAGGCCCGGGAGCTCAGGTCCGCCGTGGAAGACGGGATGCCCCTGCTTGCCATCTGCGGCGGGTATCAGATGCTGGGCAGCTATTACGAGACCCACGAGGGCCGCCGCTGCGATTTTATCGGTCTGCTGGACATGTATACCC